>NZ_JBHTDD010000020.1:0-131736 GCF_042666615.1 Plantactinospora sp. GCM10030261 | reverse complement strand
ACGCCGCGCCAAGGTGCCCCGCCTGGCACACCTGGACCGGGCCACCAGAGCACCGATCCGCCGCTACGAACACCCCACCCCCGGGGACCTGATCCACATCGACATCAAGAAACTCGGCAACATCCCCGACGGCGGTGGACACCGCAGCGTCGGCCGCGCACAAGGCATCCGTAACCGCGCCCGCACCACCACCCGCCGCGGCACCCGCGACCGCAGCCCCCGCCTGGGCTACAGCTACCTCCACACCGCCATCGACGACCACTCCCGCCTGGCCTACACCGAAATCCTCACCGACGAGACCCGCGAGACCGCCGTCGGCTTCTGGCTGCGCGCACACGCCTGGTTCACCGCTCACGGCATCACCGTGCGCCGGGTCATCACCGACAACGGCAGCTGCTACCGCTCCCGCCTCTGGCGCGACACGCTGACCCACGCCGGGATCAGCGTGAAGAAGACCCGCCCCTACCGACCCCAAACCAACGGCAAGGTCGAACGCTTCCACCGCACCCTCACCGACGAGTGGGCCTACGCCAAGCCGTACTCCTCAGAAACCGCCCGACGAGCCGCATTACCCGCCTGGCTCCACGCCTACAATCACCACCGCGCCCACACCGCACTCGGCGGCCACCCACCCGCCAGCCGCGTACCCAACCTCTCCGGACAGAACATCTAGGGCAGGTGGTCGTGATTGGAGATCACCTCGCGACCATCTGCCCTAGATCGACGAGGTCGGGGGGTCGACGAGGTCGGGGGGGTCGGGGTGCGGGGGGTTAGCTGTAGCGCAGTCCCTCGTCGCGGCGGTACGCCCAACTGGCCAGCGCGCCCAGCGCGACGATCCAGGCGACCAGCATGCCGAGCGAGAGCGGCCGGACGGGGAAGTCGGAGACCGCGGCCCACATCAGTTCGACGGCGCCACGGGTGGGCAGGAACGGCGCGATCGTCTCGATGAAGCCCGGCGAGTTGCCCGGACCGAAGAGTAGCCCGCCGCCGAACGCCAGCGGGAAGAAGACGATCTGTGCCACCACGATCGCCGCCTTGCTCGGCAGCGAATAGCCGATGGCCAGCCCGAGCAGGGTGAACGGAACCGACACCAGCAGCACGGTGCCGGCTGCGGTGGCGAACGCGGCCGGGGTGATGGTCGCCTCGGTGGCCACCGCCGCGATCACCACTACCGGGATCAGCGATATCGCGGTGAGTACCAGGCCGGCCAGGATGCGGCCGGCGAACCGGGGCAGCGATCCGGCCGGCAGCGTCCGGGTGTACGGATCCCAGGGCTGCGCCCGGTCCTCGGCCACCCCGATGCCGTACTGGAAGATGTTGGCGTTCATCACGGCGAAGGTGACCATCGAGGCGGTGGCCACAGTGGCGGTGGTCGGATCGTTCCCGGCGAACGGCACCACGAAGAAGATCATGGAGGCGGCGGGGAAGAACGCGCTGCCGACCACGGCGATCGGGATCCGCATCGTCTCCAGGAGTTGGTACCGGGCGTGGATCAGGGCGAGTGGCATCAATTGCTCCCGGTCTGGGCGGGGACCCGCTGGTCGTTGGGTGAGGTGCCGGTTTTGTCGCTCCGCGCGGTGCCGGTTTTGTCGCTCCGCGCGGTGCCGGCCTCGTTGTTTCGCGCGGTGATGGTCAGGAATGCCTCCTCCAGCGATGTGGCCCTGATCTCCAGGTCCGAGAACGGCAGGCCGCTCGTCACCAACTCGCGGACGACCTGGTCCGCGTCGCTTGTCAACAGGTGGGTACGCCCGTCGACGCGTTCGACACCGACCACGCCCGGCAGGTCGGGCACCCGGTCGGCGGTCAGGCTCACCCGGCGGATGCCCACCATGCCGCGGATCGCCGACACGGTGTCCTCGGCGAGCACCCGACCGTGGCCGAGCACCACGACGCGGTCGGCGAGCGCTTCGATCTCCTCCAGGTAGTGGCTGCTGAGCAGCACCGTGCCGCCGTCGCTGTGGAAGCCGCGGATGGCGTCCCAGAGCGTGTGACGGGCCTCGACGTCCAGCCCGGTGGTCGGTTCGTCGAGGACGACCAGTTGGGGTCGCCCGACGAACGCCAACGCCACCGCCAGCCGGCGCTTCTGTCCGCCGGACAGCGCCCCGGTCTGGCGACGGGCCAGGTCGCCGAGGCCGAACTGATCGAGCAACTCGGCTCGCGGGATCGGGTCGGGGAAGTGGGCCGACACGTAGTCGACCACCTCGCGTACCCGCAGCGTGGAGGGCAGGCCGGTCTCCTGTGGCGTCATCCCGAGCCGGCGGCGGTTGGCCGGGTTGCGGGGGTCCCCGCCGAACAGTTCGACCCGGCCGGAACTGGCCCGGCGCAGACCGACAAGCAGGCTGAGCAGGGTGCTCTTGCCGGCTCCGTTCGGCCCGAGCAGACCGATCACCGCACCGGCCGGGATGTCCAGGTGTACGTCGTCCAGCGCGAGGACTTCCCCGTAGCGTCGGGTCGCCCCGACCGCTCTGGCCAGGATCATGTTTGCTCCTTCTCGAGGTGATGCATGTCGATGGCGCCCGAGTCGTGGCTTGCGGCGTCCGGATCGGGGCTTGCGGCGTCCGGGTCGGGACTTTCCGTGCCCGGGTCAGGGCTCGCGGCGTCCAGCAGGGCGCGTACCGCGACGGTGTATTCGTCGAACGCCAGCGCGCCGCGCCGGCTGAGCCGCACCAGCGTGGTGGGGGTACGCCCGCGATGCGTCTTGGTGACCTCGACGTACCGGGCCTCCTCCAGCTTTCGCAGGTGAACGGAGAGGTTTCCGGCGGTCATGCCGAGGATTTCCTGCAACCGGGGAAACGCGATCCGGTCTCCGTCGGCGAGTGTCGCGAGGGTGGCGACCACCCGGAGTCGGGCCTGCGCGTGGATGACCGGGTCCAGTTCGGCGGCGGAACTCATCGCCGGCTCCGGGCCAGCCCGGCCAGGACGCCGGCCAGCAGCATTCCGCCACCACCGGCCACCGAGACGACAAGCGCGTGCCAGCCGGGGCCGGCGATCACCCCGATGAGGTTGATGATGCTGATCCAGACGCCGAGCGCGAAGAGCTTGCCATCCAGCCAGATCGCCCCACCCGCCATGTGCAGGGCGCCGGTGAGGCCGACCGTGGCGCCCGCCCAGAGCAGGCCGGCCTGATCGTCCGGCAGGTCGCCGGACACCCGAGCGAGGGTCACCGCGAGCGTGGCGAAGCCGAGGAACCAGGCGCTGCCGTACCACCCTCCGCGCCGCGACGAGTCGCCGCTGACCTGCGTGTACGCCTTCGCGCTGAGCACGCCGGAGACGACCATGGCGGTCACCAGCAGGGCGAGCAGGACGGCCAGCGGCAACCATGCCGGCATGTCGACGAATACCCGGTCGTCCGGACCGTACCGGAGGAAGAACACTCCGAACCCGATCAACCAGGCGAGTCCCCAGGGGAGGTAATAGGCGCGCAGGTCCGGGATGAGCTGACGGGCGGCCGCGGCCTGCTGCTCCTGGATGAGACGGAGCGACTCGGCCGGGCTGGCCGGCGGTTGGTTCTCCTCGTTCAAGGTCATGCCAAGAACTTTACAATACAAAGTCAAATTGGTTTGCGTCATAAACTCGATAGGTCTCCTCCTGCCGGTGACGGCCGGCCGGAGCCCGTCGTCATCGCGCCGACGAACAGCCCGAAGACGGCGGCGCTTATCAGCTGGCGCAAGCCCGTCGGGACGAACTCCGGAAACCGACCCTGGTCACCTCGTCACGGCCACATCCATCGTCGGCGGTGATCGGTCCGTCCGGATCGGTCGGCGGACGGATATCCGCCTCGGCGCCGCGACGGAGGCGAGCGGTGATCTATGTTCACGGGCGCCGATCTGGAGTAGCTTGCTCAGTCATGCGGATCCGCCTCGTCGCCACCATCGCCCTGTCGGCCGTCGTACTCACCGCCACCTCCGGTTTCACCTGGCAGCCCGAGCCGTCCTGGCGCTCCGGTGACAGCGGGGTGACCGCCCGCCTTCGTGGACTCGCCGCCGTCAGCCCTTCGGTGGCCTGGGCCAGTGGCAGCGCCGGAACGGTGCTGCGCACCGTCGACGGCGGCCGAACCTGGCGGTCGGTCGGCCCGACCGGGGTCGAGGAACTGCAGTTCCGGGACATTGAGGCGATCGACGCGGACACCGCGGTGGTGCTGTCGATCGGGCCGGGCGCCGAATCTCGTGTCTACCGGACCGACAACGCCGGCCGGTCCTGGCGAGAGACGTTCCGCAACGACGACGAGCGTGCCTTCTATGACTGCATGGCCTTCTTCGACCGCCGCACCGGACTCGCCCTGTCCGACCCGGTCGACGGGAAGTTCCGCATTCTGTCCACCTCGGACGGTGGCCGGACCTGGTCGGTGCTGCCGACCGACGGTATGCCGGCCGCGCTTGACGGCGAGTTCGCCTTCGCCGCCAGCGGCACCTGCGTGGTGACCGCCGACGACCACTCGGGCAACGCCTGGTTCGCCACCGGGGGCGGCGCGCAGGCCAGGGTGTTCCACAGTGCCGACCGCGGTCGTACCTGGTCGGTGACCACAACGCCGGTGCCGAGCGGACCGAGCGCCGGTATCTACTCGCTCGCCTTCCGCACGGCGAAACAGGGCGTCGCGGTCGGCGGCGACTACGTGACGCCGGACAGCGCCCCCGACGCGGCGGCGACGAGCCGGGACGGCGGCCGGACCTGGACCGGCGCCACCCGTGAACCCGGCGAGTACCGCTCCGGCTCGGCCTGGATAAGCCGGGTCCTCCCGTGGGCGCTGGCCGTCGGGCCGACCGGAAGCGACCTCAGCGTGGACGGCGGACGGACCTGGACGCGGTTCGACACCGGCAGCTACGACGCGGTCGACTGTGCCTTCGGTGCCTGCTACGCCTCCGGTGAACAGGGCAGGGTGGCCACGCTGCGCTGGTGGTGACCGAGCCGCCGCCCGGCGTCGCCACGGCCGGTCCGTCGCGCCATCAGCGCAGCGGCTCGGGCAGCGGCTCGGCGTGCACCACCGTCAACCGGGACACCGCCCGGGTCAGCACCACGTAGAGCCGGTGCAGGCCGCGCGGTTCGGCAGCCACGATGCCGGCCGGCTCGACCACCACCACATGGTCGTACTCCAGGCCCTTGACCAGGCTGGCCGGGACCACGGTGACCCGCTCCGCGGCCGCGACCTCCGCCGCGGTCGAGGTCGCGATGCCGGCGGTGTGCAGCGCCGCGCGTACCGGCTCGGCCGCCGCGTCCGCGGCGACGACCGCGATGGATCCGTCGTGCGCCAGCGCGGCGCGGACCTCGGCCACCGTCGTCGCCGTAAGGTCCGACGCGGTACGGATCTCCAGTGAGCCGTCGCGGCGCAACGACCGAGCCGCGGGTACGTCTACCGCGAGCGCCGGCAGCAGACGGTTGGCGAAGGCCACCACCACCGCCGGCACCCGGAACCCGACGGTCAGGGGCACCACGGACGCGTCCGGCTTACCGAGGTGGGCAAGGGCGTCCCGCCAGTCGGCGGCGGCCCACGGCGCGGTTGCCTGGGCCAGATCACCGAGCAGGGTGAGCGAGCCGTGCTCGCTGCGCCGGGCGATGGCCCGGCCCTGCATGGGGGACAGGTCCTGCGCCTCGTCGATGATCACATGCCCGAAGCTCGGCAGCCGTTCGATCAGGCCGGCGGCCTCGTCGATCAAAACCGTGTCGGCGGCGCTCCACCGGGCCGACTTGACGGTGCGGGGCGGCTTGGGCCAAGACAGTGTCCGCTGCTCGTCGTCGCTGAGCAGACCGTCGGCGACCACCGCCAACGCCGCTGGGTCGGCGAGCAGGTCGAAGACGAGACCCGCCGGCGTGACCGCAGGCCACGCCGCGTCGAGGAACCCGGTCACCGGCGCCGACCGGCCCATCCGGCGCAGCCACGCGTCGCTCGGTGACTCGGCGCGGCGTGCCTCGGCCTGCCTCTGCAGCAACCCCACCACGCGGGCGCGGACCCGCTCCCGGCCGGTGCCGTAGGGCAAGCCCTCCCGGCGGGCCTCGTCGACCACCCGGCGCAACGCCTCCGGCCCGATCCGCCACCGGTACGAGCCGTCGGAGACCGCGATCGCCTCCTCCGGCTTGCGGACCTTGGCGTGGAGTGCGCGGCGCAGCACCTCCGCCATCCGGGGGTCGTGCTTCACGGTGACGGTGTCCGGGGCATCGGTGGCGCGCACCGGCACCCGGGCCACCAGGTCCTCCACCGTCGACTGGGCGACCTCCACCTCGCCCAGCGCGGGCAGGACGCCCGCGATGTAGGACAGGAACGCCCGGTTCGGCCCGACGATCAGCACGCCCGAGCGGCGCAGCCGCTCCCGGTGCAGGTACAGCAGGTACGCGGCGCGGTGCAGGCCGACCGCCGTCTTGCCGGTCCCCGGGGCGCCCTGGACGCAGATCGAGGTGTCCAGGTCGGCGCGGACCAACTCGTCCTGCTCGGGTTGGATGGTGGCGACGATGTCCCGCATCGGGCCGACCCGGGGGCGTTCGATCTCGGCGGTCAGAATCCGGCTGTCCGTGCCGAGTTCCTCGCCGCGATCGAGGTGCTCGTCCTCGAAGCTGGTCAACTCGCCGGCGCTGAAACCGAACCGGCGGCGGACCTTGACGCCCTGCGGATCGCGGACGCTGGCGCGGTAGAAGGCCCGGGAGATCGGTGCCCGCCAGTCCAGCACCATCGGCTCGCCGTCGGAGTCGGTGACGTGCCGCCGACCGATGTGATGATCGCCGTCGGCGAAGTCGAGTCTCCCGAAGAAGAGCGGGGTGTGCGGATCATCGGCCAGCTCGGCGACGCGGCGGGCCATGTGCCGGCCGAGCTGCTCGGCGGTGTACGCGTCGCCGGCCACCTTGTCGCCGGTGCTGTAAAGGGCCTCGGCTCGCTCCCGCATCCGGCGGAGCGCCGCCCGGGAGGCGGCCAGGTGCGCGCGCTCGGCGGCGAGGTCGGTGTCGAGATCGATCGCGGGTCTGGTTGCGGGCACGCTGACTCCACGGGTCCTGGTGCTGCTCGCTCGCGTGTCCAGGGGCGGATGGCCGCCACCTGGCGCGGGGACGTCCGCTGCGGTGCTGTCTCACCTCGGCCGTCAAGCGGTCAACCAGGGTACGCGGGTCGGCAAGCCCATTCCACCGAATTTCATCGACCGGGCTGCGTGGCTGCCACCACAGCCATCCCCTACCGCAGTCCTTCGCGGCCAATCATCGACTCTCTTGCCAAGGGTTGATGGTGGCGACCCCGGTATCGGCGAAGTCCTTGGTGTTGCGCGTCACCAGCGTCGCCGCGTGTGCACGGCAGATGGCGGCGATCTGAGCGTCGAAGCCATCGATCGGGTTGCCTAGGCTCTCCCGAACGGCGACGACATCGGCGTACGCGTTGGCCGCGGTGAGGTCGAAGGTCAGAACCTGGCGGGGAAAGGCGGCGAACACCTCATTGGCGGCTTGGTGCAGCGATTCCCGGCGGCGGCCTTCGGCAAGGCGGGCGATGCCGTATCGGATCTCGGCGACGGTGATGGTCGTGGTATAGAGACTGTCGCCCGAACCGCGTTGCAGCCACCGGACTACGGCGGGTTCAGGGGCGGCGCGCATGAGTTCGGAGACGACGTTGGTGTCGAGGACGATCATTCCGGCAGGACCGCCGGGCGGGGTGGCGTGTTCCGCGCCGGGATCTCCAGATCTACGCCGCCGAGCTGGGAGAACCGATCAACAAGAGCGTGGAAGAGATCGGTCCGGGGGGTTTCCTCGGCAACGGCGGAGGCCAGGATGGCGCGGATTTCTGCTTCCATTGATCGGCCGTTGCGGGCCGCACGGAGGCGAAGCTTCTCCCGGACGGAGTCGTCGAGGTCTCGAATGCTCAGGGCTGCCATGCCGCTCCCTTGAATAGCCACAAGTGCTAGCAATGCTAGCACTTAATGGTGAGGTGGCTGTGGGCGGTGGTGACGCAGTTCGCGTGTCCCGGGCTGGCTGTCCGTGATTACAATCGTGGCAGCCCGGGACAGGCTTCCTTGCCGATCCGCGGTTCCTCCGGGGGTCGCGCCAGCGGTCAGGTCCGGGCGCCCGCGAGCAACGCGGCGGTGACGGTGGCGAGCCGGCCGCCCTGGAAGCGGGCCGCGGCCAGCGTCGCCTCCGCGGGCGCGCCGGGGCCGGACGGGTGGGCGGTGCCGTACGGGTTGCCGAATGCCGCCGAGACGGTCGGGTCGAGGTAGCCGGGCGGCACGATGATCGAACCCCAGTGGTACATCGTGTTGTAGAGCGCGAGCAGCGTCGACTCGTTTCCGCCGTGGACGTTTACCGCGCTGGCGAATGCGGTGGCCGGCTTGCCGGTGATTGTGCCGGTCGCCCAGAGCGGGCCGGTGCCGTCGAGGAACTGCTTGAGCTGCGCCGCGACGTTGCCATAGCGGGTCGGTGAGCCGAACGCGTAGGCGTCCGCCCAGACGAGGTCGTCGTGGGTGGCCACCGGCACGCTGGCCCGGACCGATTCCAGGTGGCTGCGCCAGGCGGGGTTGCTGTCGATGGCGGCGTCCGGGGCCAGTTCGGGCACCTGCCGGAGGCGAACCTCGGCACCGGCCTTCTCCGCCCCCTCGGTGAGCGCCTCGGCGAGCCGGTGGACGTTCCCGGTCGCGGAGTAGTAGATGACGGCGATCTTGACGGACATGGCATCTCCCAAGTAATCGGAGGATCCTCCGGTTAGGTGCAGCGAAAGCCTATGCGGAGGATCCTCCGATTACAACGGTTATCCGGAAGGTTCTCCGCTTGTCCGTGTCATAGGGTTGACGACACGACGTGCGTGCTGCTGGCCGGCGCCGGACACGACGTGCCGAGAGCGGAGGGAGCGCCATGGAGCGGACCAGCCCATCCACCGGTATGCGACGTCCGTTGCTGCCGGTGCTCGGCCAGGAGCCGGTCGAGCGGGCCGACGCCGCCCGCAACCGCCGGAAGATCCTCGATGCGGCGGCGCGCCTGATGGCCCGGGACGGGTGCACCGCCCTGTCTCTTGATGAGGTCGCCCGGGCGGCCGGCGTGGGTGTCGGCACCGTCTACCGGCGCTTCGGCGACCGGGGCCGGTTGATCGCCGCCCTGATCAACGACCGGGAGATCCAGTTCCAGACCGCCGTCCTGTCCGGGCCGCCGCCGCTAGGCCCGGGCGCTCCGCCGGACCAGCGGATCCGGGCCTTCCTGCACGCCATGTACGACCGCATCGAAGAACAACTGGACCTGTTCCTGCTGGCCGAGAAGGGGTCGCCGAGCGGCTGGTACCGGTTCGGTCCGCACCAGCTCAGGCACGCTCACCTCGCGCTGCTGCTCGCCGACGTCGCACCCGGGGTCGACGCGCACTACCTGGCGGACGCCATGCTGGCCGCGCTCGCCCCGAGCATGATCGACCACCAGCGGCGGGGTCGGGGCTACTCCGGCGAGCGGATCAAGGCCGGCCTGGACACGCTCGTGGCCGCGATCTGTGCGGGGGCGGACCGGTGTGCGCGGGGGTAGTCGAAACCCGGCGCCCGCACCGAGGTTGATGTGCCTGCTGTTGATCAATGTGGCGAGCTTCCTGCTGCTGGCCGCCACCGGGCTGCTTTTGCGGACCCGTCGCGGCGGGACGCGACGCCCGGCGGACGGGCCGGGTCAGGCCGGTCCGAGTCGCGGCGCGATGCTGGCCGGGGTGGGCGCCGACGGGGCGGCCGACGTCGACCGATGGCGGATGCGCCGAGATCATCTGTTGCGCACGGTGGTGCTCGCCATTGCCGCCGTCGTGGCCGCGGTCGGGGCGATCAACGTCGTGCAGATCTTCTTCGTCCGGGAGACGCTTGGCGCATCGGCGACGATGTACGGATTCGTCACCGCCTCCTGGATGGCCGGCTCCCTGGTCGGGGTCTGGACACTGGGCCAGTTGGCGCGGCGGTGGAGTGACGACGGCGTACTCGCCCTGGCCGCACTGATCATGCTTGGTGGATGCAGCCTGATGGTGCTGGCCACGGCGGCGGTTCCGGCAGCCGTGCTGATCGTTCCGCTGTCCCTGGCCGGCGGCGCGTGCAACGGTGGGGTAAACGTCATGACCATCGTGTTGACCACCCGCCGCGCCCCCGAGCCGGTCCGAGGGCGCGCCTTCGCCATGCTGAACGCCTCCGGACAGGGTGCAGCAATGATCGGATACCTGCTCGGCGGCGTACTCCTGGCGGTCCTCGCACCACGTCCGTCGGTGGCACTGTGCGGGGCCGCCGGCCTGGTGGTGGCCGCCGCCGGTGTCCTGCCCGTCCGGCGGGCGGCGCGGAGGTCGTCGGTGGAGACGGATGCGGGATTGGCCACGTTCCCGGCAGCCCGCTGAACGGTGGTCCAACATGCGGGATACGGTCGGGTCGTGACCGACCTCCGTCGGCCCCGGGTGGGGCACATCCAGTTCCTGAACTGCCTGCCGATTTACTGGGGGCTGATGCGGTCCGGGGCCCTGATCGACGTCGACCTGCACAAGGACACGCCGGAGCAGTTGAGCGGCGCCCTGGTCGCCGGCGACCTCGACATCGGCCCGATCTCCCTGGTCGAGTACCTGCGGCACGCCGACGACCTGCTGCTGCTGCCCGATCTCGCCGTGGGCAGCGACGGCCCGGTGCTCTCGGTCAACGTCGTGTCCACCCGTCCGCTGCCCGAACTGGACGGGGCGAAGGTGGCCCTCGGCTCCACGTCGCGGACCGGGGTCCTGCTCGCCCAGATGCTGCTCGGCGAGCGCTACGGCGCCAGGCCGGAGTACTTCCGCTGCCCGCCCGACCTGACCCAGATGTTGCTGGAGGCCGATGCGGGGGTACTGATCGGGGACGCCGCCCTGCGCGCCCTGTACGAGGCACCGCGCCGCGGTCTCACCGTCACCGACCTGGGTGAGGCGTGGCGGGACTGGACCGGTCTGCCGATGGTGTTCGCCGTCTGGGCCGTCCGCCGTGAGTTCGCCGCAGCGCACCCGGGCCGGGTCAAGGAGGTGCACGAGGCGTTCCTCCGCTCGCGCGACCTCTGCCTGGCCGAACTGGACGAGGTGGCCGAATCCGCCGCCCGCTGGGAGCCGTTCGACGCCGACACGCTGGCCAGCTACTTCCGGGCCCTGGACTTCTCGCTGGGGGAGCGGCAGGTGGCGGGGCTCCGGGAGTTCGCGCGCCGGGCCGCGGCGCTCGGCGCCGCGTCGGCGCTACCCGCCGACGGTCCGCGGTTCTTCGCCGCCTGAACCGGTCCGCCGGCTGTCAGGCTGTGGCAGCACAAGTTGCCACCATGCACTCATGACGCAAGAGTGGCTGGGAAAGTAGAACATTGAGTTCTACACTCTTGTTCATGGAGCGCATCGGTGTCCGGGAGCTGAACCAGAACACGAGCCAGGTGTTGGCCAGGGTGAGCGGCGGCGAGACCGTCGAGATCACCGATCGTGGGCATCCGATCGCCCGACTTGTTCCGGTGAATGACGACAGGTCGATGCTGGCGAAGCTGGTGGCGGCGGGGAGGGCCGTCGCCCCGATCGGAGGCGGTCCCGTTCCACTTCCGCCGAAGCTCGGTGACGAGGACGCGGACGCAGCCGCCACGGTCGCCGCGATGCGGGACGAGGAGCGCTGGTGATCTATCTGGATTCCGCTGCCGTCGTCAAGCTGGTTCGGCAGGAGGCATGCACTGCTGACCTTGTCTCCTGGCTCAATGCCCATGACGACGTGCCACTGGTCTCCTCCGCGCTCGTTGAGGTGGAAGTGCCCAGAGCGTTGCGCCGGTCGGCTCCGCAGGCCTTGATTGGAGTGCCGGCGGCCGTCGGTCGACTCTTTCGGCTGGAGATCGACAGCACCATCCGCGCGACGGCGGCCGCGTTCGCCGAGCCGACGCTGCGCAGCCTTGACGCTATCCACCTGGCCACCGCTCAGGTGCTGACCAACGAGTCCGGAACGACACTCGTCGCCTTTGTCAGCTACGACCGACGACTGCTCGAGTGCGCCAAGGAAGCAGGACTGCCCGTCGCGAGTCCCGGCCAGAACTGAGCCGCCATCGCGCCGGAAAGGCAGCCGGCTGGCTACGTCGCGGCGGCGAGGAGCTGCTCGCCGACGCTCTCGCAGATCTTGGCGCCGTGCGTGTAGTCGAGCCGGATCGGATAGCGGGCCATCACCCCGACCGTCCAGCCGTCACCGATGGCGAGACAGCTCACGTGGTATTCCTGAGTCGCCTGCCGGTCGACCCAGCCGTTCTTGATGGCGATGCTCGGCTGCTCTTCGGCGGGGAAGGCCTTGCGGATGCCGAAGGTGCCGACCCCGCGTACCGCCCGCATCTCCTTCAGCAGGTGGTTGGTCCACTTCGGGCCGGCGGCGCGGCCGTCGGCGATGCAGGCGCCGAGCCGGGTGATGTCGCGGGGGGATAGCCGGGTGTTGCTCCACAGGTTCTTGTAGGCGCTGCTGTCGGTCAGCTTGCAGATGTGGATGAGCCGGCCTATCGACTTCGACTGACCGACCACCTTCCACAGACTCTGTGCGGCGTCGTTGTCGCTGTCCCGGATCATGACCCGGACCTGTTCCATCCGGGTGCTGCTGGGTGTGGTGCCCTGCTCGGCCGAGCGGCGCAGGAAGTCGGCGGCGATCCAGGATTTGATCAGAGACGCCGTGGTGTTGGTCTCGGCCATGTTCGCCGATCCCGAAATCTTCCCGGTACGGGTGTCCTGCATCGCCCAGGACCACCACCCGCTCGTGTCGACCTTCACATTGGCCGATGCGATGTCGAGTGGCGGCAGGGCCGGCGAAGGGGACGGCGACGGCGATGGCCGCCCCGAGCGACTGGCTGGCGGCGCCTCGGTTCCCGGAGCCCGGGTGTTCGCGGTGTGGCCCCACCTGGCCACCGAGTCGGCGGCGAGCGGCGAGCCGGGGATGAACCGGAGCGCACCGAACGCCACGGCGAGCACCACAACGACCGTGACGACCACGCGGAACGGGGTCATCTTCTCGGCGCGGCGGCGACGTCCGTGATACTCGGCCATCAGGCCTTACCCAACGGTTGAGGAACCTTGAGAGCGGCTCCGGGCTGTGGCGTCACCAGTTGGCTCGTGACGGTGGCGCAGGTGGTCGCGCCGTACTTCAGGCCGGCCTTGCCGGGGTAGCGCATCAGCACGGCGAGTGACCACTCGTCCGTGACCGCCAGGCAGTTGAGGTGCCAGAGCCCGTCCGCGTTTATCAACGTCCAGCCGTTCTTGATGCTGACCGGGCCCTGGTCGAGGATCGACTTCGGCAGCCCGTCGATGATGCCCCATCGGCCGCCGCCGCTGGTGCGCTGCTGGTCCTTGGCCGCGGTGCTGCCCTCGACCTTTGTCATCTCCTCCAGTACCCAGGGCGTCCACTTGGGGCCGGCGGCCTTGCCGCTGGCCACGCAGTCGCCGAGGCGGGCGGCGTCCGGCGCCGAGATCTGGGTGTAGGCCCAACCGATGTAGGACTTGCCGGGCGGTTTCGCCTTCTTGGTGGCGGTGAGGCCGCACATGTCGATGAGTCGGTCGATCACGGGACCTCTGCCGCCCGCGTTGAAGAGCGACTCGGCAGCCTTGTCGTCGCTGTTCCGGATCGCCCGGCTGGCCTGCTTCAAGCGTTCGGCGGGCGGCTGCTTGTCGCCCAGTCGGCGTAGGTAGTCGGAGACCAGCCAAACCTTGATCATCGACTCGGTGGAATTGGTCGCCGTGCGGTTCGGGGAGCCGGAGATCTCACCCGTCGCCCGGTCCAGGAGCGCCCAGGACAGGAAGCCGTCCACCGGCACCTGGACCGATGCCGGCCGGAGGCTGGGTGGCGGCGGAGCGGACGGAGGTGGTGGCGTCGGGCGCGTTCCCGCCAGGTTGAGGCCGAGCGGGCCGTTGCCGCCGGAGAATGTCCCGAGGGCGGCCGGGACCAGCAGGGCGGCACCGAGGACGATCGTCGCGATGGCGAGCACCATGATCACGCGGGGACGCATGGGCGGGTGTGACTCCGGGAGGTCGGGCCCAGGGGGACTGGGGCTGGGGATATGGGTCGCACGTGGGGAGGCGGCCGGGTCGTGTCACGACGGGCGAGGTATGTGGATCACACGTCGGTCGATGACCGGCCAATTCTATGCGCAGGACCGGGAGATGCCAGATGTCGACGCCGGTGGGTTACCGTCGATCACCCCAAATAACCATTAAAGGGGCCGTACGGTGACGATCCCGATCACTCCTGGTGACCGAGGTCATGACAGTTGGTGGCCGGGGCCACGGAGTCGATGGCCGATCGAGGCTCGGAGTCGGTGGGCGATCGAGACCCGGAGCCGGTGGGCGATCGAGACGGGTGGCATCGCCGCGGCTCGCGGCATTTGCACCATCTGTGTGACACCCCTCTAGCCATTATGCAAGATAGCTGTAACACTTGGGCGGTGTACGGCAATGACTTCTCCCCATCCGGCGACGGCCCCGGCGGCGCTCTGCTCGATCAGGTGGCGGCGGCCGAGGAGGCGTTGCGCGAGGCGGCCGCCCGGGCCCGGTCCGGCGAGGGTGATCCAGCAGACGCCCCGGAGGACTACTTCGCCTCCGTCATCGCGGCCGACCAGAAGATCGAGCCCCGGGACTGGATGCCGGACGCCTACCGGAAGACGTTGATCCGGCAGATCGCCCAGCACGCCCACTCCGAGATCATCGGCATGCAGCCCGAGGGCAACTGGATCACCCGAGCGCCGTCGCTCAAGCGCAAGGCGATCCTGCTCGCCAAGGTCCAGGACGAGGCGGGTCACGGGCTTTACCTGTACGCCGCGGCCGAGACCCTCGGGGTCGACCGCGACGAACTGGTGGAACTGCTGCTCAACGGCCGGCAGAAATACAGCTCGATCTTCAACTACCCCACCCTGACCTGGGCCGACGTCGGCGCCATCGGGTGGTTGGTCGACGGCGCGGCCATCGTCAACCAGGTGCCGCTGTGCCGGTGCTCGTACGGGCCGTACGCCCGAGCCATGATCCGGGTGTGCAAGGAGGAGTCCTTCCACCAGCGGCAGGGTTACGAGATCCTGCACACGCTGGCGCACGGCACCGCCGGGCAGCAGGCGATGGCCCAGGACGCGGTGGACCGTTGGTGGTATCCGTCGCTGGCGATGTTCGGCCCGCCGGACGGCGAGTCCACCCACTCGGCCCAGTCGATGGCCTGGAAGATCAAACGCTTCTCCAACGACGACCTGCGGCAGCGGTTCGTCGACATGTGCGTCCAGCAGGCCGAGGTGCTCGGTCTCCAGATCCCCGACCCCGATCTGCGGTGGAACGACGACCGGCAGGCGTACGACTACACCCAACCCGACTACGACGAGCTGATGCGGGTGATCAAGGGGGACGGGCCCTGTAACCGGCAGCGAATGGCGCACCGGCAGCGGGCTCACGACGAGGGTGCCTGGGTCCGCGAGGCGGCCGCGGCCTATGCGGCGAAGCAGGCACAACGGCAGACGCGGCGAGAGGAAATGGCAGCGGCATGAGCGAGTCCGACGGCACGACCCGCGCGGGCTGGCCGCTGTGGGAGGTCTTCGTGCGGGCCCGGCGCGGGCTCGCACACAGCCATGTCGGCAGCCTGCACGCCCCGGACGCGTCGATGGCCCTGCGTAACGCCCGAGACGTCTACACGCGGCGTCAGGAGGGGGTGTCGATCTGGGTGGTCCCGGCCACCGCGATCACCGCCTCCAGCCCGGACGAGAAGGACGCCTTCTTCGACCCGGCGGCCGACAAGGTCTACCGGCATCCGACCTTCTACCAGGTCCCGGACGGGGTGGCGCACCTGTGACCGAACACCTCGGCCCGGCCACCGAAGCGACGAGCCCGGCGGCGTCCGGTCCGGCCCACCCGCCCGCCGGTCCGCCGAGCGTCGACTACCTGCTCGGTCTCGGCGACGACGCGCTCATCGCCGCCCAGCGACTGAGCGAGTGGGCGGCCCGGGCGCCGGAGATGGAGGAGGACATCGCGCTGGCCAACATCGCGTTGGACCAGCTCGGCGCCGCCCGGTTGCTGCTGACGTACGCCGCCGAGCGGGAGGCCGCTGGACGCGACGAGGATGCCCTGGCCTTCCTCCGCGACGATCGCGAGTTCCGTAACTGCCTGCTCGTCGAGCTGCCCGACGGTGGGTTCGCCGGGACCATGGCGAAGCTGCTCTTCCTCTCCGCCTATCAGGTCCCGCTCTACACCGCCCTGAGCGGGTGCGCCGACGACCGGCTCGCCGCGATCGCGGCCAAGGCCCGCAAGGAGTCGGCCTACCACCTCGACCACAGTTCGCTGTGGACGGTGCGGCTCGGCGACGGCACCGAGGAATCGCACCGGCGGATGCAGGACGCCGTCGACGAGTTCTGGCCGTACACGGCGGAGTTGTTCGACGCCGATCCGGCCGCCCCGGTCGACCCGGCCAGGCTGCGCGGCGAGTTCGACGCCACCGTGTCGGCGGTGCTCGACGAGGCCACCCTCCGCCGGCCGGCCGACCGTTGGGCGCCCGGGGGCGGGCGGACCGGGCTGCACACCGAGCACTTGTCGTACCTGCTCGCCGAGATGCAGGTGGTGCACCGGGCCCATCCCGGGGCCCGGTGGTGACGGTGGCGCCGGTGTCGACCACCGATCCCCGGGTCGCGGCCGCCGCCGTGCTCGACCCGGAGCTGCGCGTAGTGACCATCGACGAGCTGGGCATCCTGCGAGACGTGCGACGGGAGGACGGGACCGGGCGGCTGATCGTGACGATCACCCCGACGTACACCGGCTGCCCCGCGATGGACGTGATCCGCTCGGACATCCGGTCCGCGCTGGCGGCCGCCGGTCATCCGGACGCCGAGATCCGTACGGTCTACGCGCCGGCCTGGACCACCGACTGGATCTCCGACTCGGGCCGGGCGAAGCTGGCCGCGGCCGGCATCGCGCCGCCGTCCCCGGCCCGCCGGTCCGGTCCGGTGCCCCTCACCCTCGCCGTCCGCTGCCCGCTCTGCGGTTCGCCCGACACCGAGCAGCTCAGCCGGTTCGGCTCCACCGCCTGCAAGTCGCTGTGGCGTTGCCGCGCCTGCCGCGAACCGTTCGACCACCTGAAGGCGCTGTGACAGTAACCATCACCCGTCCGGTTCGTCGCCGGCCGGTCTTCCACCCGTTGCCCGTCGTCAGCGTCGACTGGCTGACCGACGACTCGGTCGCGATCACCTTTGCCGTCCCCGAGGAGTTGCGCGAGACCTTCGCCTTCCGCGCCGGCCAGCATCTCACCGTGCGGATCCAGGACTCGCAGACCAAGGAGGAGGCCCGCCGGTCGTACTCGATCTGCTCCACCCCGGCGGAGTTGGCCGGCACGGGGCGGCTGCGGATCGGGGTCAAGGAGATCCCCGGCGGAGTCTTCTCCGGGTATGCGTGCGCGGCACTGCGGGCGGGCGACGCCATCGAGGTGCTGCCGCCGCTAGGGCAGTTCACCACGGCCTTCGATCCCACCAGGACCCGGCATTACGCGGCGGTGGTCGCCGGTTCCGGCGTCACACCCGTGCTCGCGCTGGTCGCGACCGCCTTGGCCGAGGAGCCGACGAGCAGCTTCACCCTGGTGTACGGCAACCGTTACGCGCGCAGTGTGATGTTCGCCGAGGAACTGGCTGATCTCAAGGACAGGTACCCGGCCCGGCTGCACCTGATTCACGTGCTGTCCCGGGAGCCGGGCGATTCGCCGTTGCTCTCCGGCCGGGTGGACGCCGACAGGCTGGGTCGGCTCCTGGACACGCTGCTGCCGGCCGACCTGGTCGACGAGTGGTTCCTCTGCGGCCCGTACGGCATGGTCACCGACGCGCAACGGGTGCTCGCCGAGCGTGGGGTCGCCAAGCAGGCGGTGCACACCGAGTTGTTCCACGTGGACGAGCCGCCGGCGCCGATCCGCCGCCCGGAGGACTCGGCCGCCGGCAGCGAGGTCACCATCCTGCTGGACGGCCGGGCGTCGAGCTTCCGGATGGGTCGCGACGAGCGGGTTCTCGACGCGGCGCTGAAGGTGCGCGGCGAGTTGCCGTACGCCTGCAAGGGCGGGGTCTGCTCGACCTGCCGGGCCAAGGTCGTCTCCGGTGAGGTGACGATGGCTCGCAACTATGCCCTTGAGCCGGACGAGGTGGCCGCCGGATACGTGCTCACCTGCCAGTCCAGTCCGGTCACCGATACCTTGGAGATCGACTACGACGCCTGAGGGAAGTCGGTCACGGGCTGTCCGTGGAGCCCGGATCAAGTGGGGTTGTCGAGCGCATGAGGCGGGCGGAGAGGTTCTCGTGTGCCAGCAACCGAAGGGCGGAGATGAGCGTTTCGCCGAGGATGGTGCCGATCACGACACTCTCGGCGATCTGATCGGGTTCGCCGCGCGCGGCGGTCGCCGCGACCTCCATCTCGGCGATGCGTTCGACCGCCTCCGCGTACGTGCCGAGCTGTTCCGCGAGGTGGGCCCTGTCGAGTGCGCGCAGGGCGGTGATGGTGTCGACGAGCGTGGCGATGGCCGGCGCGTCGGGGTCGATGATCCAGCCACGCCCCTTCACGAACTCCCGGACCTGGGCGGTGGCCGCGGCACGCGTGTCGTCGTCGGCGGTCACCTGCCGGCTGGGGGTGACGGCGCGGTGCACCGTGCCGATCCGGTCGTGCGTCGACATGGTCTTCGAGTCGAATGCTTCCAGGACCGACTTCACCCGGGCGACCGGGACGCTCGCCAGCTCGATCAGGGCGCGGATCAGCCGGAGCCGGTGCAGGTGGGCCTCCGCGTAGCTCGCCTGGTTGGGGCTGCTCAGCTCGCCGGCCGGCAGCAGGCCCTCGCGTAGGTAGTACTTGATGGTCGGTACGGGGACGCCCGACCGGCGACTCAGCTCCGCGATACGCACTTGCCATCCCCTCCGACGTGATGGATAGTATCACTGTCCATATGCGGATAGTGCAACTACCCATTTTCCTTGACCTCCCGGGGGTCCAGGCGGCGACCAGAAAGGAATCCCGTGGAACCTATGGCACTCAGCACCGAGTCCCGGCTCATCGCCGGGGCGGTGCTGCTCACGATCGTCACCATCCAGGTGGGTGGTTGGTTCATGACCCGGATCGCCCGGGGAGATGTGGCCATGACGGACTTCCAGAAGTCCTTCGCCCGTGCCGGGCACGGCCACGCCGGAGCGCTCGTGCTGCTGAGCCTCATCGCCCTGCTCTACGCGGACGCGACCGGCCTCACCGGCGTGCCGCTGTGGGTGGCCCGGCTCGGCGTCCCGATCGCCGCGATCCTGATGTCGGGCGGCTTCTTCGCCTCGTCCGCGGGCAGAGGTCTTACGGCGCCCAACCGGTTCATCTGGGTGCTGTGGGTGGGTGCGCTGTCACTCGCCGCCGGAGTGATCACGCTCGGGCTCGGGTTGCTGACCGCGTAGCTGACCCGGAGTGATCCGGCATACCCGGCGGTGCCTTCCATCCGGCACCACCCGGGGAGGACGTACTCTCGGATTCGTGACGACTGTGAGCCGGGAGATCGACGACATCCTCCAGCGCGGCGCGGACGGCGGGCGGATCACGCCCGAGGAGGCGCTGCTGATCTACACGGATGCCCCGTTCCACGCGCTGGGCGAGGCCGCGGACGCGGTCCGCCGCCGCCGGTACCCGGAGGGCATCGTCACCTACATCATCGACCGCAACATCAACTACACGAACGTGTGCGTGACCGCGTGCAAGTTCTGCGCGTTCTACCGGGCGCCCAAGCACCGCGAGGGGTGGACCCACCCCACCGAGGAGATCCTGCGGCGCTGCGCCGAGGCGGTCGAGCTCGGCGCGACCCAGGTCATGCTCCAGGGCGGACACCACCCCGAGTACGGCGTGGAGTACTACGAGGAGCTGTTCTCCTCGGTCAAGCGGGCGTACCCGGACCTGACGATCCACTCGATCGGGCCGAGCGAGATCCTGCACATGGCCAAGGTCTCGCAGGTCTCGCTGGAGGAGGCGATCACCCGGATCGCGGCCGCCGGGCTGGACTCGATCGCCGGTGCCGGCGCCGAGATGCTTCCCGAGCGGCCCCGAAAGGCGATCGCACCGCTCAAGGAGTCCGGCGAGCGGTGGTGCGAGGTGATGGCGCTGGCGCACCGTCTGGGCGTGAAGTCGACCGCGACCATGATGATGGGGACCGGCGAGACCAACACCGAGCGCATCGAGCACCTGCGGATGATCCGGGACGTACAGGACCAGGCCGACCAGGGCGGGTACGGCGGGTTCCGGTCGTTCATCCCGTGGACGTACCAACCGGAAAACAACCACCTCAAGGGCCGCACCCAGGCGACCAACCTGGAATACCTGCGGCTGGTGGCGGTGTCGCGGTTGTTCTTCCCGACCATCCCGCACCTGCAGGCGTCCTGGCTGACCACCGGAAAGGAGGTCGGCCAGCTCGCTCTGCACATGGGGGTGGACGACCTCGGGTCGATCATGCTTGAGGAGAACGTCATCTCGTCCGCCGGTGCGCGTCACCGGTCGAACCTGACCGGGCTCATCGACATGATCCGGTCCGCCGGGCGGATCCCCGCCCAGCGGGACACCCTGTACCGCCACCTCCGGGTGCACTGGACCCCGGCGGACGATCCGGCGGACGACCGGGTTGTCTCGCACTTCTCCTCGATCGCGCTGCCCGGCGGTGGGGCTGGGCGGCGACTGCCGCTGGTCCAGCCCACCTGACGCGTCGCGGTCGACGGTGGTGCGGTGGAGCCGTGTCGCCTCGCGGTCGACGGCGATGCGGTCGACGGTGTGCGGTGTGATCGACTCGATGTCGGCGATATAGCGGGGTCGAACGCGGTGCAAGCCCCCAACTTCGCCGACATCGAGTCGATCATCTGTCCGTCGGCCGGTCGTCGGCCGGTCCTTGGCCGGTCCTTGGCCGGTCGAAGGTCACGTTTGGGCGGCGACGCGGCCGTTGGCACTCCATCAGCGTCCCGTCGTGCGATGCTGCTGCCCTGCGGACAAGCGCATGTCGGGGCGGTGAGGTCTGGCCGACGCCGGGGCCGACGTGCCCCGCTCCGATCGCGGACTCGTCGCGTCATCCATCGGCCCACGAGGGCCGTTCATATAGAGCCGCCGGGCGGGATGGGAAACCATCCCGCCCGGCGGTGCGTCAGGGGCGTGGCGCATTGATCTTGTGGCTGGGCAGGGGCCGCGAGGCCGCCACGGCCGTCGGTGAGGCCGCCGAGCCGGGGTCCGACCCGGGCTGGCAGAGTGGGTCGGCGTGAACCGCGCAGCACACGGCCGCCGAGCCGGCCTGGACAAGCAGCCGCACGAGGTAGCCGCGATGTTTGACGGCGTGGCCGCCAACTACGACCTGACAAACACCGTCATGACGGCCGGACGGGACCGGGCCTGGCGGCGGGCCACTCGGGCGGCGCTGGACCTCCGTCCGGGCGAGCGGGTCCTCGACGTGGGCGCCGGTACCGGGGTCTCCACCGAGGAACTGGGCCGCTCCGGGGCGTACGCGGTGGGGGTCGACCTGTCGATCGGCATGCTCGTCGCCGGTCGGCGGACCCGGCCGTCGGTGTCGTTGCTCGCCGGGGACGCGCTGCGGCTGCCCTTCGCCGACGCCACCTTCGACGCGGTGACCATCTCGTTCGCGCTGCGCAACGTGGTGGACACCGAGGCGGCGCTGCGGGAGTTCGCCCGGGTGACCCGGCCCGGTGGCCGCCTCGTGGTCTGTGAACTCAGCCACCCCACGAACGGGCTGTTCCGCACCGCCTACCTGTCGTACCTGATGCGCTGGCTGCCCACCGCGGCCCGGGTGGTTTCCAGCAACCCCGACGCCTACGTCTACCTGATCGAGTCGATCCGGGCCTGGCCGGACCAGGCGGCGCTGGCGAACCGGATCGCGGCGACGGGGTGGAACACGGTGGCATGGCGGAACCTGACCGGCGGGCTGGCGGCGCTACACCGGGCAACCAGGGCCTGAGGCCGGGCCCGTGTGCCCGGTTAGGCACACCTAACTGGGCGGCGGTGCGGCACCGGTCATAGACTCCCATGCGGAACCGCTTGTGAAGGAATTCACGAGCCATCGGAAGGAGGGCCCGGATGACCGCCGTCGAGAACGACGCCGACGTCATCGTCGTGGGCGCCGGACCGGGCGGCTCGACGACCGCCTACCACCTGGCCCGGCACGGGCTCCGGGTGCTGCTGCTGGAGAAGACCGAGTTCCCCCGGGAGAAGGTCTGCGGTGACGGGCTCACCCCCCGCGCCGTGAAGCAGCTCATCAAACTGGGCATCGACACGTCACCGGAGGCCGGCTGGCTGCACAACCGGGGACTGCGGGTGATCGGCGGCGGGGTCCGCCTGGAGCTGGACTGGCCGGAGCTGGCCAGCTTCCCCAACTACGGCCTGGTGCGGCCCCGACTCGACTTCGACGACCTGCTGGCCAGGCAGGCCGTGAAGGCCGGCGCCGAGCTGCGCACCGGCGTCACGGTGCTGGCACCCGTGCTGGACGGCACCGGCCGGGCGATCGGCGTCCAGGCCGAGCACGGTCCGGAGCGTACGCCGATCAACCTGCACGCGCCCCTGGTGGTGGCCGCCGACGGCGTCTCCGGCCGGTTCCCGCTGGCGCTCGGCCTGACCAAGCGGGAGGACCGACCGATCGGCGTCGCGGTCCGCCGCTACTACCGCTCGCCGGCCCGGCACCACGACGACTACCTGGAGTCGTGGCTGGAACTGCGCAGCCGGGACAGTGGTGACAAGCTGCTCCCCGGGTACGGGTGGATCTTCGGGATGGGGGACGGCCGGGTCAACGTGGGCCTCGGCGTCCTCAACTCGTCCACCGCGTTCGGCAAGACCAACTACCGGCGGCTGCTCACCGACTGGCTGGCGAACACGCCAGCGGAATGGGGAATGGCCGACGAGGCGAACGCGGATGGGCCGATTCTCGGGGCCGCCTTGCCGATGGGCTTCAACCGGGTGCCGCACTACACCCGGGGAGTCCTGCTGGTCGGTGACTCCGGCGGCATGGTCAACCCGTTCAACGGCGAGGGCATCGCGTACGCGATGGAGTCCGGCGAGCTGGCCGCCGAGCTGATCGTCCAGGCGCTGGCCCGGCCGGTCGGGGTGGCCCGGGAGCGGGCGCTCGCCGGCTACCCGGCGGAGCTGAAGAACCGGTACGGCGGTTACTACCGGCTCGGCGGCATCTTCGTGAAGCTGATCGGCCGTCCCGAGATCATGCGGATCGCGACCAGGCACGGGATGCCGCACCCGACCCTGATGCGGTTCGTACTCAAGCTGATGGCAAACCTGACCGATCCGCGGGGCGGGGACGCGATGGACCGGGTGATCAACGCGATGACCAAGGTGGCGCCGGCGGTTTGAGCGCCACGTCGGTCGGGCATCGCCGCCCGGCCGGCCGGCACCCCCGAGCCGACCTGCCCGGGAAGCGGTGCCTAGTGTGACCTACGACAACCGAGGGCAGGGAAGGACGAGCAGGAGAAACGATGTCGCTCTCCCCTTACGTACCGATCATCGGGCTGTTCGCCCTCGCCGCGGCCTTCGCGCTCTTCTCGGTGGCCGCCGCGCGGTTCGCCGGTCCGCGCCGATACAACAAGGCCAAGCTCGACGCGTACGAGTGCGGCATCGAGCCGAGCCCCGAGCCGGTTGGCGGCAGCCGGTTCCCGGTCAAGTACTACCTGACGGCGATGCTCTTCATCGTCTTCGACGTCGAGATGATCTTCCTGTACCCGTGGGCGGTCTCCTTCGACATCCTGCCGGCCTTCGCGTTCGTGGCCATGCTGCTGTTCATCGGAACGATCTTCGTCGCGTACGCCTACGAGTGGCGCCGCGGCGGCCTGGACTGGGACTGAGGGAGGACCGTCAGATGGGTATCGAGGAGAAACTCCCCGCCGGCGTCCTGCTCACCTCGGTGGAGAAGCTTGTCAACTGGTCGCGGAAGTCGTCGGTGTGGGGCGCCACGTTCGGCCTGGCCTGCTGCGCGATCGAGATGATGGCGGCCGGCGCGCCGCACTACGACCTCGGCCGCTGGGGCATGGAGGTGTTCCGCGCCTCCCCGAGGCAGGCCGACCTGATGATCGTCGCCGGTCGGGTGAGTCAGAAGATGGCCCCCGTGCTGCGCCAGATCTACGACCAGATGGCCGAGCCCCGCTGGGTGCTGTCGATGGGTGTCTGCGCCAGCAGCGGCGGCATGTTCAACAACTACGCGATCGTGCAGGGCGTCGACCACGTCGTGCCGGTCGACATGTACCTGCCGGGCTGCCCGCCCCGGCCGGAGATGCTCATCGACGCGATCCTCAAGCTGCGCGAGAAGATCGGCCACGAGCCGCTCGGCGCCAACGGTCGCAAGATGCTGGCCGCCCGCCAGGAACGCGGCGACGTGCCGGTCGTCCCGTACGGCTCGATGCCCTCCTCGTACCGCTCCGACCGGGCCCGCCGGGCCGAGTGGACCAAGGCGGTTCGCGAGGGGCGCGAGGAGCAGTTGCGCATCGAGAACTGGATGAAGGCCCAGAACCACCTCTCCGGGGGCGTAGCGAAATGACCGAGCCCAGCAAGAGCACCGAGCGGCCGGGCGGTGGCGTGCCGCTGCCCGCCACGCCGACCGGGGCCAGCACGACCGCCCCGGCCGACTACCCGCCGAGCAGCGTCGCCGGTCAGGGCATGTTCGGCAACCACGGCACCGGCGACACGTCCGGGTTCGGCGGGTTGGTGCGCCGGCGTCCCGCCGTGGGCGACAGCCCGCGCCCGTACGGGAGCTACTTCGACGACGTGACCGACGCGCTGGAGGAGGCGTACCCGGCCTTCGCTGACGCGATCGAGAAGGTGATCGTCGACCGGGGTGAGCTGACCCTGCACATCAAGCCGGCCCGGATCGCCGAGGTCTGCCAGATCATGCGGGACGACCCGGCGCTGCGCTTCGAGCTGTGCTCCTCGGTGTCCGGCGTGGACTACCTCGGCGCTGACGAGCGCCGGCTGCACGTGGTCTACCAGCTCACCTCGATGACCTACCGGCGGATCGTGCGGCTGGAGGCGGCGGTCTCCACGGTCGACCCACACCTGCCGAGCGTCACGGCTGTCTACCCGACCGCCGACTGGCAGGAGCGCGAGGCGTACGACATGTTCGGGGTCGTCTTCGACGGCCACCCCGCCCTCACCCGGATCCTGATGCCGGACGACTGGGAGGGGCACCCGCAGCGCAAGGACTACCCGCTGGGCGGCGTCCCGGTGGAGTACAAGGGCGCCGAGATCCCGCCCCCGGACCAGCGGAGGAGCTACCAGTGACGACTCCCGGATACGCACGCGAGCGGGACACCGCCGAGGGCAAGGTCTTCACGGTCACCGGCGGCGACTGGGACACGGTCGTCGAGGGGACCGACCCGATCGGCGACGAGCGGATCGTGGTCAACATGGGCCCGCAGCACCCGTCCACCCACGGTGTGCTCCGGCTCGTGCTCGAACTCGAGGGCGAGACCGTCCGCGAGGCCAGGTCGGTGGTGGGTTACCTGCACACCGGCATCGAGAAGAACCTCGAGTACCGCAACTGGGTGCAGGGCAGCACCTTCGTCACCCGGATGGATTACCTGGCCCCGATCTTCAACGAGACGGCGTACAGCCTGGCGGTGGAGAAGCTGCTCGGCATCACCGACGAGATCACCGAGCGGGCCAACACCATCCGGGTGCTGATGATGGAGCTGAACCGGATCTCCTCGCACCTGGTCTGGCTGGCCACCACCGGCATGGAGCTGGGCGCGCTGTCGATGATGCTGTACGGCTTCCGGGAGCGGGAGTACATCCTCGACATCTTCGAGATGGTCACCGGTCTGCGGATGAACCACGCGTACGTGCGTCCCGGCGGCGTCGCGCAGGACGTGCCGGACGAGGCGATCGTCAAGATCCACGAGTTCCTGGAGCTGATGCCCAAGCGGCTCCAGGAGTACGAGGACCTGCTCTCCGGCCAGCCGATCTGGATCGAGCGGACGAAGAACGTCGCGGTGCTCGACGTGACCGGCTGCCTGGCGCTCGGCGTCACCGGTCCGGTGCTGCGCTCCGCGGGCCTGCCCTGGGACCTGCGCAAGACCATGCCGTACTGCGGCTACGAGACGTACGAGTTCGACGTGCCCACCTCGAACGACGGCGACGTGTGGGGCCGGTACCAGGTGCGGCTGGCCGAGATCCGGGAATCGCTGAAGCTGGTGGAGCAGGCGCTCGACCGGCTGCGGCCCGGCCCGGTCATGGTGGCCGACAAGAAGATCGCCTGGCCGGCGCAGCTCGCCATCGGCGTGGACGGGATGGGCAACTCCCTGGAACACGTCGCCAAGATCATGGGTCAGTCGATGGAGTCGCTTATCCACCACTTCAAGCTGGTCACCGAGGGGTTCCGGGTCCCACCCGGCCAGGTGTACGTGGGGATCGAGGCGCCCCGCGGCGAGTTGGGCGTGCACGCTGTGTCGGACGGCGGGACGCGGCCCTACCGGGTGCACTACCGGGAGCCGAGTTTCGTCAACCTCCAGGCGCTCCCGGCGATGGCCGAGGGCGGCCTGATCGCGGACGTGATCGCCGGTGGCGCGTCGCTGGACCCGGTGATGGGCGGTTGTGACCGGTGAGCGTGAACGGAAAGAAGACCCTCTCATGACTGACGCGATGGTTGACCTCTCGCCCGCCGCCACGGCGCTGCACGAGCAGCTCGCCGACCGGGCCCGGGAGATCGTGGCCCGCTACCCGGCCGACCGGTCCCGGTCCGCGTTGCTGCCGCTGCTGCACCTGGTGCAGTCGGTGGAGGGCTACGTGTCGCCGGCCGGGGTGGAGTTCTGTGCCGGTGTGCTGGGCCTCAACAAGGCACAGGTCGGCGCGGTGGCCACCTTCTACACCATGTACAAGCGGCGGCCCACCGGTGACTGGCTGGTCAGCGTCTGCACCAACACGCTGTGCAACGTCCTCGGTGGACAGCAGGTCTACGACACGCTGTCCGAGCGGCTGGGCGTCGGGCACGACGAGACCACGGCCGACGGCACCATCACCCTGGAACACGCCGAGTGCCTCGCCGCCTGCGACTACGGCCCGGTGATGACGGTCAACTACGAGTTCTTCGACCAGGTGGACCCGGAGAGCGCCAGCGCCGTCGTGGACGAACTGCGGGCCGGTGGCCGGCCCACGCCGACCCGGGGCGCCCGGCTGTGCACCCTCAAGGAGATGTCGATCCAGCTCGCGGGCTTCACCGACCCGCGGGATGAGGCGATTGCCGACGGGCGGGCCGGCGAGCCGTCCCTGCGCGGCCTGCGGCTGGCCGAGGAGCACGGCGTCTCGGTCCCCGGCTTCGACCCGGACACCCCGATCCGGCGACGGGACGAGAACACCGGCAAGCCGGCCGACAAGCCGGCGCCGCCCACCAAGGTTCCGTCCTCGCGGACCGGCAGCACGGCGCCGGACACCAAGGACCCGGACGTCAAGGACCCGCAGGTCCGCACCGCTGAGACCCGGCAGCCGGACGCCCGTACCGCCGTGCCGGACGCCCCCGGCAACGCGGCCCCGGCCGACGGTGTCCCGCCGGGACCGGCCGACGCCCGGTCGGCCGAGGCGGCCGGAGTCGGGGCCAACCCGCCGGCCGGTGACGCCAAGCCCGCCGGTGACGACACCGGCGCGCAGGAGCGCAACCTCGCGGATGCCGGCGGGGCGCCGGCCGGCGGCGAGAAGGAGGCCGAGAAGTGACCACCCCTCGACGGGAGACGCTGCAGAAGCTGACCCCGGTGCTCACCAAGCGCTGGCTCTCGCCGGACGCCTGGCGCATCCGTACCTACGAGAAGCTGGACGGGTACGCCGCGCTGCGCAAGGCGATCACGGCGCACCCGGACGACCTGATCCAGCTCATCAAGGACTCCGGCCTGCGCGGTCGGGGTGGCGCGGGCTTCCCGGCGGGCCTCAAGTGGGGTTTCATCCCGCAGGGCGACGGCAAGCCGCACTACCTCGTGGTCAACGCCGACGAGGGTGAGCCGGGCACCTGCAAAGATCTGCCGCTGATGACGCACGACCCGCATTCGCTTATCGAGGGCGTCATCATCGCCTCGTACGCGATCCGGGCCAACCGCGCGTACATCTACATCCGTGGGGAGGCGGTGAACGCGGCCCGCCGGCTGCGCAACGCCGTCGACGAGGCGTACGCCAAGGGCTACCTCGGCAAGAACATCCTGCGCTCCGGGTTCGACCTGGACGTGGTGGTGCACGGCGGCGCCGGCGCGTACATCTGTGGCGAGGAGACCGCGCTGCTGGACTCGCTGGAGGGCTTCCGCGGCCAGCCGCGGCTGCGCCCGCCGTTCCCCGCGACGCACGGCCTGTACGCGTGCCCCACGGTGGTGAACAACGTCGGCACCATCGCGAGCGTGCCGTACATCGTGCTGGGCGGCGCGGACTGGTGGAAGAGCATGGGTACGGAGAAGTCGTCCGGACCGATGATCTATTCGCTCTCCGGCAGGATCGCCAACCCGGGCCAGTACGAGTGCTCGATGGGGATCACCCTGCGCGAGCTGATCGAGCTGGCCGGTGGCATGCAGCCCGGACACAACCTGCGGTTCTGGACGCCTGGCGGGTCGTCCACCCCGCTGCTTACCGCCGAGCACCTGGACGTGCCACTGGACTTCGAGGGAGTGGCCGCGGCCGGCTCCATCCTCGGCACCACCGCCACCCAGATCTTC
This sequence comes from Plantactinospora sp. GCM10030261, assembly GCF_042666615.1. Taxonomy (NCBI): domain Bacteria; kingdom Bacillati; phylum Actinomycetota; class Actinomycetes; order Micromonosporales; family Micromonosporaceae; genus Plantactinospora; species Plantactinospora sp. GCM10030261. The sequence goes on along the minus strand of NZ_JBHTDD010000020.1, from coordinate 103,158 downwards.
TCCGACCAGGACTGCCCGGTCTACGCGACCTACCGGTGGCTGGAGTTCTACCACCACGAGTCGTGCGGCAAGTGCACCCCGTGCCGGGAGGGCAACTTCTGGATGGTCCGGGTCTACCGGCGCATCCTGTCCGGCCTGGGGACCCACGAGGATCTGGACACCCTGCTCGACACGTGTGACAACATCCTCGGCCGGTCGTTCTGCGGCCTCGGCGATGGCGCGACCAGCCCGGTCACGTCCTCGCTGAAGTACTTCAAGCAGGACTACCTCGACTACATCGAGGGCCGGACCGCGCCGAAACTGTCCGACAAGCAGTTGGTAGGGGCGCATTAATGAGCGCGAGGAGTGAGCCGGGTTTGCGAGCCCCGCAGTCGCGAATGGAAGGCGGTGCGGCATGACTGACGTTGCCAAGGCCACCGACACCGTCACGCTCACCATCGACGGCGTCGAGGTCACCGCACCCAAGGGCGCCCTGCTGATCCGGGTCGCCGAGCAGATGGGCATCGCCATCCCGCGGTTCTGCGACCACCCGCTGCTGGCCCCGGCCGGTGCCTGCCGGCAGTGCCTGGTCGAGGTGGAGGGGCAGCGCAAGCCGGTCGCCTCGTGTACCCAGACGGTGGCCGACGGCATGGTGGTGCAGACCCAGCTCACCTCGGAGGTCGCCAAGAAGGCGCAGGCCGGGATCATGGAGCTGCTGCTTGTCAACCACCCGCTCGACTGCCCGATGTGTGACAAGGGCGGCGAGTGCCCGCTGCAGAACCAGGCGATGTCGACCGGCCGGTCCGACTCGCGGTTCCACGAGCACAAGCGGGAGTACCCGAAGCCGTTGCCCATCTCCAGCCAGGTCCTGCTGGACCGGGAACGGTGCGTGCTGTGCCAGCGGTGCACCCGCTTCTCGGAGGAGATCGCCGGGGACAAGTTCATCGACCTGATGGGCCGGTCCAGCGCCGAAGAGATCAATATTTACCGGGACGAGGCGTACGGGGTCGACTCGGACGACGCCGAAGTGGTCCCGTTCAACTCCTACTTCTCCGGTAACACGGTGCAGATCTGCCCGGTCGGCGCGCTGACCGGCACCCAGTACCGGTTCCGGTCCCGCCCGTTCGACCTGGTTTCCTCGCCCAGCGTGTGTGAGCACTGCTCGGCCGGCTGTGACCAGCGCACCGACTGGCGGCGCGGCAAGGTGATGCGCCGGCTTGCCGGCGACGACCCGGCCGTCAACGAGGAGTGGAACTGCGACAAGGGGCGGTGGGGCTTCCGCTACGCCACCGCCACCGAGCGGTTGACCACCCCGCTGGTCCGGGACCGGGAGACCGGCGAACTGCGCGAGGCCTCGTGGAGCGAGGCGTTCGCGGTGGCGGCCGACGGGTTGCGGGCCGCACGGGACGGCGACCGGGGCGTCGGGGTGCTCACCGGCGGCCGGCTCACCGTCGAGGACGCGTACGCGTACGCCAAGTTCGCCCGGGTCGCGCTGCACACCAACGACATCGACTTCCGGGCCCGGCCGATCCGTCTGGTCGACGCGGAGGTCGCCGGTGAGGAGGCGGACTTCCTGGCCGCCTGCGTGTCCGGGCGCACCGACGTGACGTACGCCGACGTGGAGAACGCCAAGGCGGTCGTGGTGGTCGGGCTGGAGCCGGAGGAGGAGTGCCCGATCCTCTTCCTGCGGCTGCGTAAGGCGTACCAGAAGAAGGGCCTCCAGGTCTTCGCGCTCGCGCCGTACGCCACCCCGGGCCTGGAGAAGCTCGGCGCCAAGATCGCCCGGGTGGTCCCGGGCGAGGAGGCGTCGGTGCTGGCCGAGCACCCGACGGTGGCCGAGGCGCTCGGCGCCGAGGGGGCGATCCTGCTGGTGGGCGAGCGACTCGCCACCGTGCCGGGCGGCCTCTCCGCCGCCGCGGCGGTGGCGGAGCGCACCGGCGCCAGGCTCGCCTGGGTGCCGCGGCGCGCGGGCGACCGGGGCGCGGTGGACGCGGGTTGCCTGCCCAACCTGCTGCCCGGCGGCCGACTGGTCACCGACGCGGCGGCGCGCGCCGAACTCGGCGCCGCCTGGGACGTGCGGCCCGGGGACATCCCGAGCCAGCGCGGCCGGGACACCGACGAGATCGTCGCGGCGGCGGCCGCCGGTCAGCTCGGCGCCCTGGTGGTGGCCGGGGTCGACCCGGCCGACCTGGCCGACCCGCGACTCGCCGAGCGGGCCCTGGACGAGGTGCCGTTCCTGGTCAGCCTGGAGCTGCGGGGCAGCGCGGTGACCCGCCGGGCGGACGTGGTCCTGCCGGTGGCGCCGGTGGTGGAGAAGGCCGGTAGCTTCCTCGACTGGGAGGGCCGCCTGCGTCCGTTCGAGGCAGTGTTGAACACCGCCGCGATGGCCGACGGTCGGGTGCTCGACGCCCTGGCCGCTCAGCTCGGGGTGCGACTCGGCACCAGCGACGTGAACGGCGTCCGGCGCGAGCTGGGCACCCTGCCGACCAGCCGGGCCGATCGCCCGCAGCCGCCGAGGGCGGCCCCCGCGGGCGTGCCGACCCCGGCGACCGGGGAGGCGGTGCTGGCCACCTGGCACCAGCTCATCGACCTGGGGACGCTCACCGAGGGCGACCCGTACCTTGGCGGCACCGCCCGCCAGCCGGTGGCCCGGCTGGCCAAGGCGACCGCCGAGGCGATCGGGGTGGCCGAGGGCGAGCCGGTCACGGTGGGCACCGACCGGGGGGCCGTCACCCTGCCGGTAGCGCTCACCGAGATGCCCGACGGCGTTGTCTGGCTGCCCACCAACTCGCCCGGTTCGACGGTCCGGCGGGCGCTCGGCGTACCGGCCGGTGCCGTGGTCCGGCTTTCCGCCGGCGCCGCCGGGCGGTCGGAGTCCGGGGAATCGTCCACCGTGGCCGGTGGATCCGGCGTCGCCGCCGACGCGGCCGGTCGGCCGGGGCCGCTGCTCAACACCGATCCCGGGAGCCTCCAATGACGAGCCTCTACCTGGCGCAGGATCCGACGCTCGCCGACTTCGGCCGCGACGTCTGGTGGATCGTCCTCATCAAAGTCGTGGCGGCGTTCGTCTTCGCCGTGCTGGCCACGCTGCTCGGCGTGTGGTTCGAGCGGCGTGTGGTGGCCCGGATGGCTCAGCGGCCCGGCCCGAACCAGATCGGTCCGCTGGGTCTGCTGCAAACCCTCGCCGACGGTCTCAAGATGGCCTTCAAGGAAGACATCCTGCCGACCAAGGCGGACAAGGTCGTCTACTTCTTCGCGCCGACCATCTCGGTGATCGCGGCGGTGACGGCGCTGGCCGTGGTGCCGTTCGGTCCGATGGTCAGCATCTTCGGCCACTGGACCCCGTTGCAGGTCACCGACGTGCAGGTGGCGGTGCTGGTGGTGCTGGCCGCCTCGTCGATGGGCGTGTACGGCATCGTGCTCGGCGGCTGGGCGTCCGGCTCGACCTATCCGCTGCTCGGCGGGCTGCGGTCGAGCGCACAGATGATCTCGTACGAGGTGGCGCTGGGCCTGTCCATCGTGGCCGTGTTCATGACCGCTGGCACGATGTCGACGAGCGGCATCGTGGCGGCCCAGGCGGACGCCACCCGGTTCACCATGTTCGGCCAGGAGATCCCGGCCCCCGGCTGGTACGCGCTGTTGCTGCTGCCCAGCTTCATCATCTTCTTCATCTCGACGGTCGGCGAGACCAACCGGGCGCCGTTCGACCTGCCCGAGGCGGAGTCCGAGCTGGTCTCCGGCTTCATGACCGAGTACAGCTCGCTGAAGTTCGCGCTGTTCATGCTCTCCGAGTACGTCGCCATGGTGACCATGTCGGCCGTGACCGTGACGCTGTTCCTCGGCGGCTGGCGGGCACCCTGGCCGATAAGCGTCTGGGACGGGGCGAACTCGGGCTGGTGGCCGCTGCTCTGGTTCCTCGCCAAGGTCATCCTGCTGGTGTTCGTCTTCGTCTGGCTCCGCGGCACGCTGCCCCGGATGCGGTACGACCAGTTCATGCGCCTCGGTTGGAAGGTGCTCATCCCGGTCAACCTGGTGTGGATCGTGGCGCTCGGCGGCATCCGGGTCACCAGTGGCTGGGAGCGCACCGACCGCCTGATCGCGATCGGTGTCCCGGTGGGACTGGTGCTGCTGGTGGCGCTGTTCTGGCCAAGTCGCAAGGCGGAGCCGAAGCCGTCGTTGCAGGACGAGGTGCGGGCCCGACCGGAGGGCAGCTTCCCGCTGCCACCGATGGACCTGCAGGTGCCCCCCAGCCCGCGGACCAGACGGGCGGTCGCCGAGCGGCAACCGGCAAACATCGGCGCCGACGAGAAGGAGGTGTGACATGGGTGCGATCACGGACAGCTTCAAGGGCTTCGGGGTCACCTTCTCGCACATGTTCAGGAAGGTCGTCACCACCGACTACCCGTTCAAGCCGCCGGTGTCGGCCCCCCGCTACCACGGGCGACACATTCTCAACCGGCATCCGGACGGCCTGGAGAAGTGCATCGGGTGCGAGCTGTGTGCCTGGGCCTGCCCGGCCGACGCCATCTACGTCGAGGGCGGCGACAACACCGAGGAGCAGCGGTTCTCGCCCGGTGAGCGGTACGCCAGCACGTACCAGATCAATTACGCGCGATGCATCTTCTGCGGCTTGTGCATCGAGGCGTGCCCGACCCGCTCGTTGACCATGAGCAACGAGTACGAGCTGGCCCGGGACAACCGGCAGGATCTGATCTTCACGAAGGAGCAGCTCCTCGCCCCGCTGCTGCCCGGGATGGAGCAGCCGCCGCACCCGATGCACCTCGGCGACAGCGAGAAGGACTACTACGTCGGCGCGCTGGACAACCCGGGCACCTCGGCGGGCGCCGAGCACTCCCCGATGGGGCCGGGCCGGTACACCGTGGACGAGCACCCGGGAGTGACCTTCCCGGGCGCCGAACAGGCGGAGCAGCGCGCCGGGCGGACGGCCGAGCAGGCCGAGCGCCGGGCGGCGGCGGGCAAGGGAGATCGGACGTGACGACACAGGCGGTGCTCGCTGCGGCGGGCGGGGTGTCCACCGGGGAGGCGGTGACCTTCTGGATCCTCGCCCCGCTGGCACTTGTCGGCGCCCTCGGGATGGCGGTGTCCCGCAACGCCGTCCACTCGGCGCTCTGGCTGGTGCTGACCATGCTCAGCCTGGGTGTGTTCTACGTGCTCCAGGCGGGGCCGTTCATCGGCATGGTGCAGATCATCGTCTACACCGGCGCGATCATGATGCTGTTCCTGTTCGTGCTGATGCTTGTCGGCCGGGACGCGTCCGACTCGCTGATCGAGGTGCTGCGCGGGCAGCGGATCGCCGCGATCGGGTTGGGTGTCGGGTTGGCGGCCCTGGTCGGCACCGGGGTGTACCGGGCCACCGCGGGTGGCACGTCGGTCGGTCTGGATGCGGCCAACGCGAACGGCAACGTCCAGGGCATCGCCCGGCTGCTCTTCACGGACTACATCTTCGCGTTCGAACTCACCGCGGCGCTGCTGATCACCGCCACCATGGCCGGGATGATCCTCGCCCACGTCGAGCGGCGCAAGGAGGACAAGCGCGACCAGGTGGCGACCATGAAGGCCCGCTTCGCGCCCGGTAACTACCCGGGTCCGAAGCCTGGGCCGGGTGTCTTCGCCACCTCGTCGTCGGTCGCCACCCCGGCGCGGCTGCCCGACGGCCGCCCCAGCACGCTCAGCACGCCGGAAATCCTTCCGGTGCGCGAGCTGACCGCCGAGGAGACCTCCCTGAAGGGCACGGACAAATGAGTGACTTCTTCTCGGTGGAGCCGAGTCACTACCTGGTCCTGTCGGCAATCCTGTTCACCATCGGGGCGGTCGGCGTACTGATCCGGCGGAACGCGATCGTGCTGTTCATGTGCGTCGAGCTGATGCTGAACGCGGCCAACCTGGCGCTTGTCACCTTCAGCCGGATCAACGGTGACCTGAACGGCCAGATCATGGCGTTCTTCGTGATGGTGGTGGCCGCCGCGGAGGTCGTGGTGGGCCTGGCCATCATCATGTCGATCTTCCGGAGCCGGCGTTCGGCGAGCGTCGACGACGCCAACCTGCTCAAGTACTAGAGGGGCCTGACGTGGAAACGACTGTCGAGTACGCCACGGCGAGTGGCGTACTGAGCAGCGTGTGGCTGCTGGTGGCGATCCCGCTGGCCAGCGCGGCGATCCTGCTGCTGCTCGGCCGTCGCGCCGACCGCTGGGGACACTGGCTGGGCGTGGCCAGCGTCGGGGCCGCCTTCGTCCTCGGCCTGGTCAGCTTCTTCGCGCTGCGCGGCCTGGAGAACAAGTCGGTGGAGCGCAGCCTCTGGGAGCTGATCTCGGTCGGCGACCTGACTGTCGACTTCGGTCTGCTGTACGACCCGCTGGCCGCCGTCTTCGTGCTGCTCATCACCGGCGTCGGCTTCCTGATCCACGTCTACGCGGTGGGCTACATGGCGCACGACGCGGGGCGCCGCCGGTTCTTCGGCTACTTCAACCTGTTCGTCGCCGCCATGCTGCTGCTGGTGCTCGGCAACAACTACGTGATGCTCTATATCGGCTGGGAGGGCGTCGGCCTGGCGTCGTACCTGCTGATCTCCTTCTGGTACGACCGGCCGGCGGCGGCCACCGCGGGCAAGAAGGCGTTCCTGATGAACCGGGTCGGCGACGCCGGCCTGGCGATCGCCATCTTCATGATGTTCGCGACCCTCGGCACCACGCAGTACAGCGACGTGTTCAACGGCGTCAACCAGTTGGCCGCCGGCACCGTACTGGTGATGGGCCTGTTGCTGCTGCTCGGCGCGACCGGTAAGTCCGGCCAGTTCCCGCTCCAGGCGTGGTTGCCGGACGCGATGGAGGGCCCGACCCCGGTGTCGGCGCTGATCCACGCCGCCACCATGGTGACCGCCGGCGTCTACCTGATCGCCCGGTCCAATCCCATCTTCTCGGCCAACCACACCCTTCAACTCGTGGTGGTCAGCATCGGCGCGCTCACCCTGCTGATCGGCGCGATCATCGGGTGCGCGAAGGACGACATCAAGCGGGTGCTGGCCTGGTCCACGGTCAGCCAGATCGGCTATATGTTCCTCGGCGTCGGTCTCGGCGGCGCGGCGTACGCGCTGGCCATCGTGCACCTGCTGGCGCACGGCTTCTTCAAGGCCAACATGTTCCTCGGAGCCGGTTCGGTGATGCACGGCATGAAGGACCAGGTGGACATCCGCCGGTTCGGTGGACTCGCCAAGCACATGAGGATCACCTGGCTGACCTTCATGATGGGCTGGCTGGCCATCATCGGCATGTTCCCGTTCTCCGGCTTCTTCTCCAAGGAGCCGATCATCGTGGCCGCCTTCGAGCGGGAGGACTGGACGGCCTGGCTGTTCGGCTTCGCCGCGCTGCTCGGCGCCGGGCTCACCGCCTTCTACATGACCCGGCTGTTCGTGCTGACCTTCCACGGCCCGGCCCGGTGGACGGACGACATCAAGGAGCCGCACGAGTCGCCGGCGATCATGACGGTGCCGCTGGTGCTGCTCGCCATCGGCTCGGTCGGCGCGGGCTTCCTGCTCTCCACCTCGGTTCCCGACTGGCTCGCCCCCACCCTCGGCGAGCCCGGCGGCGAGCACGAGGCGGTGCTGTCCCACACCGTGATCACGGTGCTCTCCCTGCTGGTGACCGTGCTGGGCGCCGGACTGGCCTGGGCACTGTTCCGCAACGGCACGGCCACCCAGGAGCAGCCGGCCGGCGTCCTGGTCCGGGCCGCGCGGCGCAACCTCTACGGCGACGCGGTGAACGAGGCCATCTTCGAGAAGCCGGGCGTTTTCCTCACCCGGGCCCTGGTGTACCTCGACAACAAGGGCATCGACGGCGTGGTCAACGGGCTGGCCGCGGCGGTCGGCGGCGGTTCCGGCCGGCTCCGCCGGTTGCAGACCGGCTTCGTCCGGTCGTACGCGATGTCGATGCTGACCGGCGCGGTGCTGGTGGTGGCGGCCTTCCTGGCGCTACAGGCGGGCTGGCTCTCATGAGTGAGCGGACCATCCGGGGAGCCGACGGCGGCGTACCGGGACTGACGAGACGAGGTAAGGCCGAATAATGTCCGACTTCCCCTTCCTCTCGGTGCTGACCGTCGCGCCGCTGGTCGGCGCGCTGGTGGTGGCGTTCCTGCCACGTCAACGGCCACAGTTGGCCAAGGTGGTCGCCCTCGGGTGGTCGCTTGCGGTGCTGGTGCTGTCGGTGTTCATGTGGGTGGCCTTCGAGGTCGGCGGCGACCGGCTGCAGTTCCACGAGTCTTACCCGTGGATCCCGCGCTGGGGCGTCAACTTCACATTCGCGGCGGACGGCATCGCGCTGGTGATGCTGATGCTGATCGCCCTGCTGGTGCCGCTTGTGATCCTGGCTTCCTGGCACGACGCCGAGTCATCCAAGCGGTCGGTGCCTGTCTACTTCGCCCTGCTGCTCGTCCTCGAGTGCACGATGATCGGTGTCTTCGCCGCCGCCGACGTCTTCCTGTTCTACGTGTTCTTCGAGGTCATGCTGGTGCCGATGTACTTCCTGATCGGCAGCTACGGCGGCCACCAGCGGCAGTACGCGGCGGTCAAGTTCTTTCTCTACTCGCTTGTCGGTGGCCTGTTCATGCTGGCCGCCGTGATCGGCCTGTGGGTGGTCGGCGGGAAGACCTTCGACTGGGTGGCGCTCACCGACGCGAACATCGCCACCGACACGGCCCGCTGGCTGTTCCTCGGCTTCTTCGTGGCGTTCGCCATCAAGGCACCGTTCTTCCCCTTCCACACCTGGCTCCCGGACGCCGGTGGCGCCGCCCCCGCCGGCGCCGCCGCGCTGCTGGTCGGCGTGCTGGACAAGGTCGGTACCTTCGGCATCCTGCGGTACTGCCTGCCGCTGTTCCCGGAGGCGTCCCGCTGGTTCGCCCCGTGGGCGCTGGCGCTCGCCGTCATCGGCATCATCTACGCGGCGCTGCTCGCGGTCGGGCAGCATGACCTGAAGCGGCTGGTGTCCTACACCTCGATCGCGCACTTCGGCTTCATCGGGGTCGGCATCTTCGCCTTCACCACCCAGGCCGGCACCGGCTCGGTGTTCTACATGCTCAACCACGGGCTGGCCACCGGCCTGCTGTTCCTCGTGGTGGGCATGCTGGTGGCCCGCCGCAACTCGGCGCTGATCCGCGACTTCGGCGGCGCCGGCAAGCTGGTGCCGCTGCTCGCCGGGGTGCTGTTCTTCGCCGGCCTCGCCTCGCTGGCGCTGCCCGGCACGGCGCCGTTCATCTCCGAGTTCCTGGTGTTGATCGGCACCTTCACGGTGAACAAGCCGGTCGCGATCATCGCCACGGTCGGCATCATCCTCGCCGCCGCGTACGTGCTGTGGATGATTCAGCGGACCACGCAGGGCACGCTCAACCCCGCGCTGGCCGAGTCTCCAGCGATGCGCAAGGACCTCTCCCTGCGGGAGAAGGTCGTGGTGGCTCCGCTGATCGCGCTGCTCCTGGTACTCGGCTTCTATCCGAAGCCGGTCACCGATGTCATAAACCCCGCCGTCCAGGCGACCATGCAGGACGTCGGCGCCACTGATCCGGCACCGACGGACGTACAGGAGGCCAGCCGGTGAACGAGCTGCAGTTGCCCTCGATCGACTATGCGGCGCTCGCGCCGATACTGATCGTCTTCGGGGCGGCCGTTGTCGGCGTACTGGTCGAGGCTTTCCTCCCGCGCCGGTCGCGTCACCCGGTGCAGTTCGCGACCGCGTTGATCGCCCTGGTCGCGGCCGTCGTGATGGTGGTGCGCAACGCGAGCACCCGGTCGTTGACCGCCGCCGAGACGGTCGCGGTCGACGGGCCGACGCTGTTCCTCCAGGGCACCATCCTGGTCCTCGGGCTGGTGGCACTGCTGCTGATCGGGGAACGCTCGGTGGAGCAGGGCGGCGCCTTCGTGTCGCAGGCCGCCATCGTGGTGGATTCGCCGGCGGACCGGGCCCAGGCGGAGCGGGCGCCGGGAGCGACCGAGGTATACCCCCTCGTCACCTTCGCCCTGGGCGGAATGCTGCTCTTCGTGGCGGCGAACGACCTGCTGACGATGTTCATCACGCTTGAGGTCTTCTCCCTGCCGCTGTACCTGCTGTGCGCGCTGGCCCGCCGCCGGCGCCTGCTCAGCCAGGAAGCGGCGATGAAGTACTTCCTGCTGGGCGCGTACGCCTCGGCGTTCTTCCTGTTCGGCATCGCGCTGGTGTACGGCTTCACGTCGGGCGTGACAAACGCCCGCGGCCGGGGCGGAGTCGACTTCGGCACCATTTCGGCGGCGGTCTCCGATTCGAACGCCAGCCCCGTGCTGCTCTTCGCCGGCCTCGCGCTGATCTCGATCGGCCTGCTGTTCAAGGTCGCGGCGGCGCCGTTCCACGTGTGGACGCCGGACGTGTACCAGGGCGCGCCGACGCCGATCACCGGTTTCATGGCCGCGTGTACCAAGGTTGCCGCCTTCGGCGCGCTGCTGCGGGTGCTCCATGTCGGCTTCGCCGGCGCCGCCTGGGACTTCACCCCCGTCCTCGGCGCTGTGGCGGTGCTCACCATGCTGGTCGGGGCGGTCCTCGCGGTCACCCAGACGGACATCAAGCGCCTGCTCGCGTACTCCTCGGTCGCCAACGCGGGCTACCTGCTCGTTGGCGTGCTCGCGCTGAGTCGGGACGGCCTGTCCAGCACGATGTTCTATCTGGTGGCGTACGGCTTCACGGTGCTCGCCGCGTTCGCCGTGGTGACCCTGGTGCGGGACGCCGACGGGGAGGCCACTCACCTGTCCCGCTGGGCCGGCCTGGGTCGCCGCTCGCCGCTGATCGCCGGTGTTTTCACCTTCCTCCTGCTCGCGTTCGCCGGTATCCCCCTGACCAGCGGCTTCACCAGCAAGTTCGCGGTGTTCGGGGCGGCGCTCGACGGGGGGCAGGCCTGGTTGGTGATCGCCGGCGTGGTCACCAGCATGGTCCTCGCCTTCCCGTACCTGCGGGTGGTGGTGATGATGTGGCTGTCCGAGCCGGGTGAGACCACGCCGGCCGTGGCCGCGCCGGGCTGGGCCACCGGAGTCGCCGTGGGCATCGGTGTGCTGGCCACCCTCGCCCTGGGGGTGGCGCCCGGTCCGTTGCTCGATCTCGCGAACGGTGCCGCCGAATTCGTCCGATGACGCCCGGCTTCGCCCGGTTACCGGCCGGGGGTCGGAATCCGGCTCCGCCCCCCGCCTGGCCCGCTGGCCAGCGTGTGGCATGGTTGGAAGCGTGGTGAGACCGGGGGACGAACGTCCAGGCGCAACCGGCCCCGGCGCGCGCCGGAGCGGGTCGAGCACGCGCCAGCGCTTCGGCGCCATGGGCCTCGAACAGCTCGACCCGACCGTCGAGGCGGCGATGGGATCGGTGCTGGGGTCCGTCGAGGCTGAGCTGCGGGACAGCGTGTTCAGCGCGGACCCGTTGGTGGCCGAAGCGGCTCGGCACCTGGTCGAGGCGGGCGGCAAGCGGTTCCGGCCGATGCTGGTGGCGCTGGGCGCGCAGTTCGGCGACCCGCGCGAACCGTTTGTCGTCCCGGCCGCCGTGGTGATGGAACTCACCCACCTGGCCACGCTCTACCACGACGACGTGATGGACGAGGCGCCGGTGCGTCGGGGCGCGCCGAGCGCGAACTCCCGGTGGACCAACTCGGTGGCCATCCTGGTGGGCGACTATCTGTTCGCCCGGGCCGCCGACATCGCGGCCGACCTGGGCACCGAGGCGGTACGGCTGCAGGCGCGCACGTTCGCCCGGCTGGTGCACGGTCAGATCGCCGAGACCGTCGGGCCGCGCGGTGGTGAGGACCCGGTCGCCCACTACCTGCACGTGATCGCGGAGAAGACGGGCTCGTTGATCGCGACGTCCGCGCAGTTCGGCGGGATGTTCGGCGGGGCCAACCCGGCTCACGTGGCGGCCCTCGCCCGGTACGGCGAGACGATCGGCGTCGCCTTCCAACTCTCCGACGACCTGCTGGACATCGCCTCGGAGTCGGAGCAGTCCGGCAAGACGCCCGGCACCGACCTGCGCGAGGGGGTGCCCACCCTGCCGGTGTTGTACGCGCTGGCCGCGGACGACGGCGACGCCGCCTCGGTGCGGCTGCGGGAGATCCTGGCCGGCGGTCCCGTCACCGACGACGAACAGCACGCCGAGGCGCTGACCCTGTTGCGCGAGTCCGCCGCGTTGAAGCGGGCCCGGGAGACGGTGCGCAGCTACGCGGAGGAGGCCCGGGAGCAGCTCAGCCCGTTGCCGGTGGGCGGGCCGCGACGGGCCCTGGAGTCGCTCTGCGACTTCATCGCCGACCGCACCAGCTGAGCCGCGAGCAAGCGTGGACCATCGCGACACCCTCGGGCCTGCCGGGCGATTCTGGCGGACCCGGAAACGGCGGTCGAGGTGCCGGCTCCCGCCCCGGCCAGGTCCTACGAGCGGAAACCAGTCGTTGTCGACCGGATCATCCTGCTTCCCGACCCGTGGAGTGCCGAGGTGTGGCGGCTCGACCTTGGCCCCGACGCGGCGGACCAGCCCCCGGGACTGGTGGTGGGCGACACCTGCAACCAGTGGAACGGGCAGTTCGGTGACGTTGCGTTCGGCTGGGCGCGATGGGCGGTGGGCGCACCGCCGTACTGGCGTGACGACCACGTCCCATTGATCAACATCAGCGACCAGTCCTTCCATCCCACACCCTGGCCGACGACGTACGCCTCGATCCCGGCAATGGCACTGCGGGCGGGCGACTTTGACCAGGTCACGGCCGGCGGAGAGGCGTACTGAGCTGGCGGACGCTGGAGTCAGTTCTCGTGGTTCCCGGGCCTGAGCAGCAGGCGCCGGCCGGTGAGCATGAGCACGGCGGCGAGCAGCATCGCCACCGCGGCGCCCCACCACATCGCCGGATAGCCGGCGTGGCCGGCCACCGCACCCAGTCCCAGGGGGCCGAGGCAGCCACCCGCGTACACCCCGGTCTGGGTGATCGAGGTGGCGGCGGCCGGGGCTTGCGGATGCAGCCGGACCACCGCGAAGTTGAGCAGGCCCGGCCAGGCCCAGCCGAGACCGAAGCCGAGCGTCACGCCGGCCACCAGCGGCACCGGACCCTCGACGGCCAGCAGCCCGAGGCCGCCCGCGCCGACGACCAACATGCCGGCGATCACCGCGACGTGCCCCGAGGAGCGCCGGTCGGCCAGCCAGCCCGCGCCCACCCGGGCCACCACGCAGACCACGCTGCCCAGGGTGAGCGTGAGACCCGCCAGGGCCGGCGAGAGGCCACGGCCGGCCGCCGAGTCGACCAGGAAGGTGCCGAGCGCGTTGGCGGCGCCAGCGGCCAGCGTGGCGGCGAAACCGAGCACCACGAGCGCGCCGGTCGCCCGGCCGCCGCCCCCGGCCGGCCGGTCCGTGGCCGCGGTCGGATCCGGGGGTACGCCGACGAGCGTGGCCACCGCCAGCGCGGCCGCCAGGACGAACGCCCAGCGCCAACCGACGGTCAGCGCAACCGCCGGCACGGCGGCACCTGCCAGCAGGGTGGAGAGCGGGATGGCGGCCTGCTTGGCGCCGAACGACAGCCCTTGCCGGCCGGCGGGCACCTGCCGGGCGAGCGCCATGTTGCTGGACAGTTGGCCGAGCGCGTTGGCGCCCGCGCTCACCGCCAGCAGCAGCACCAGGATCGGGTACGAGTGGGAGAGCCCCGCGATCGCGAGTAACGACCCGGCGGAGAGGACGATGCCGGCCCGCGCCACCGTGCCCGGGCCGTACCGCTCGACGAGCGCCCCGGAGGGGACCGATGCCAACGCGCTGACGCCGAAGTACACGGAGACCGCGAGCCCGAGGCGGACCGGGGAGAAGGCCAGGTCGCGACCCATCTGCACGGCCAGACCACCGACCAGGAACACCGGAAGAACGCAGGCCACGGTGGTGGTGACGGCGCCGGCCGCGGCCCGGACGGGGCGACGGACCGACGTGGTCACGGGCGGTTCGAGGTGGGTGGCGGCCATCTCGATCGACTCTACTTCGCCGAGAAAGAGAACCCTTCGTGTCTGACGCCGCACGTACCGTCGCGATAGGATCTGGCTCCTCGATCCCTACGGGCATTTCGCAGACGCCCGGTTTTACATATGGTGTAACTAACGTGGCGGCGGAGGTGGTTGTGCGCGACCCCTTGGCAGAACCTTCGGACCTGATCCGCAGCGTGTCCCGTGCACTGCGCGTCCTCGAGGCGGTGGGTCGGGCCCCGAAGGGCCTGACCGTGAAGCAGATCGCGCGACGCTGCGAGCTGACCGTGGCGACCACCTACCACCTGGTGCGCACCCTCGCGTACGAGGGATACGTGATCCGTCGCGAGGACGGGACCTACATCGTGGGGCTGGAGGTGGCGGACCGCTACCGGGAACTTGTCACCGCGTTCCGGGGCCCACCGGCGGTGGGGGAGGCCCTGCGCCGGGCGGCCGCGGAGACCGGCCACAGCCATTACCTGGGGCGTTTCGTCGGCGGCCAGGTGGCTGTCACCGCGGTGGCCGAGGGTGCCCGCTCGCCGTACCTGGAGGATCTGGTGCCGGGCTTCGACGAGGGCGCCCACGCGACCGCCCTCGGCAAGGCGCTGCTCGCCACGCTCTCCCCCGAGCAGCGACTGCGCTACCTGCGGGAGTTCGGCATGCGTCCGTTCACCTCGGCCACCCTCACCACGACGGACAGCTTCGAGGCCGACATCGTCGCCGGTGACCGGCGCGGGATGCACCTGGAGATGGGCCAATTCCGGCAGGGTGTGGCGTGTGCCGCCGTGTTGGTGGCGCCGGAGAAGGACATGGAACGCCGGGTGGTGCTGGCCTGCGCGTTGCCGGCCGCCGAGATGATGACGTCGGCCCGGATGGTCCGGGCGAAGCTGCTGGCGGTCGCCCGGTCGGTCGCCGACGGGCTGGCCACCGAGGGGTGAGACGGGGCCGGCGCCGGTTCTGGCGGCCGGCCCCGCCGGAGATGGACCGACCCGTCCGGTGGCGGTCCGGACGGGTCGGTCCTGGAGTGATGTTTCGTGTGTCGACGGCCGATGGGCCGCCGTCGTGATGCTCGAAGGGGATCAGCGGCCGATGGCGCTGCCGTCCAGTCGCCAGGTGACCACCACGGCGGGCTTGGCGTAGTCGCCGTTCGGCCAGGTGGACTTCGGGTTGTCGATGCTGGCCCCGGAGATCTCCCCGGGGTGCTGGACCGCCACGAACACCGAGCGGTCGTCGGCGGTGATGAACGGGCCGCACGTCTCCGCGCCGATCGGCACGGTCAGGAACTGCTTGAGATGCCCCCGCTCCGGCCCCTCGATGTGGGTGGCGAACAGGCCGTCGTTGCTGCCCAGGGCGTTGCCGTCGGTGGAGATCCAGAGGTTGCCGGCGCCGTCGAAAGCCACGTTGTCGGGGCAGGAGATCGGCGAGACCTTCGACTTGTCGAATCCGGCGAAGTAGGTCGACTCGTCCGCCGGGTCACCGCAGACGATCGGCAGCGACCAGGTGAACGTCTTGGCGGCGTTGTCGCCGCCGGCCTCGACGAGTTCCAGCACCTGCCCGTGCTTGTTCTCGTTGCGTGGATTGGCCTCGTCCGCCGGCGCCTTGCCCGGCTTGCCCCGGTCGGTGTTGTTGGTAAGCGCCACGTACACCTTTCCGGTGGCCAGGCTCGGCTCGACGTCCTCGGGCCGGTCCATCTTGGTGGCCCCGACCTTGTCGGCGGCGAGCCGGGTGAAGGTGAGCACCTCGTCGACCGGCATCCCCTCGACGTACGACCGCCCGCCCGCCGCCAACTTGATCCACTCGCCGGTGCCGTTGAAGGCGCCGTCACTCGGCAGCTTCCCGGACCCGTCGATCTCCCCGGCGCTGGTGAAGCCGAGCTTGGCGACGTACAGCGTGCCCGACTCGAGCAGGCTCAGGTTGTGCTGTCGGGCCACCCACGAGTTGCCCGGCATGAACTTCTTGTCGGAGACGAACTTGTAGAGGTAATCGAACCGCTCGTCGTCGCCCATGTAGACGACCACATCGCGGTGGCGGGTCACGATGACGTTGGCGCCCTCGTGCTTGAACCGGCCCAACGCGGTGTGCTTGCGCGGGCGGCCCTCGGGGTCGAACGGGTCCAGCTCGACGATCCAGCCGTGCCGGTTTGCCTCGTTCGGGTTCTTCGTAAGGTCGAAGCGCTCGTCGACCCGGTCCCACTTGCGGCTGCCGCTCGGGTAGCGGGCCGTGGTGTTGATGCCGTACCGGGCGAACCGCGCCTTGTCCGCGTCCGACGCGCCGTCGCCACCGACGAAGTACTGGTTGAAGTTCTCCTCACCGGAGAGCACCGTGCCCCACGGGGTCATCCCACCGGCGCAGTTGTTGAGCGTGCCGATGACGGTCCGGCCCTTCGGATCGGCGGCCGTCCGCAGGAACGGCGACCCCGCCGCCGGGCCGGTGAGCTGGAACCGGGTGGCCAACGCGGTGATCCGCCGGTTGTACTGCCGCCGGCCCGAGCGCACCAGGCGCCACTGGCCGGTGCGGCCCACCCGCTCGATCTCCACCACGGACATGCCGTGCGCGGCCATCGCCGCCTTGACCTGCTCCACGGACAGCGCGTCCTGGCTGGTGAAGCCGGGGAACATCAGGTCCTCGTTGGTGTACTCGTGGTTCACCACGAGCAGCGCACGGTCACCCCGGCCAGGTAGCGGAAGCACGCCGACGTAGTCGTTGTTGTAGCCGAACTGCTTCGACTGGGTTGCTCCGGTCTGCCGATGGATGTTCAGCGCCGGTGCGTCCGGTAACACCGGGTCGCCCCACTCGATGAGCACGGCGTGGTCGTACCCGTTGGGCACGACCACCGTGTCCAGGGTGTTCGGCGGGACCGCGGAGAAGGTCAGTGGGCCGGCCTTGGGACCCCGGCCGGGCGCGGCGGCGGCCGGAGCCGCGGGCGCCGCCGCGGCCGGCGAACCGGCGAGCGCGCCCGCGGCCGTACCGCTGAAGCCCAGCACGAGGGCGCCGAGCGCACCGGCGCGGACCACGCCGCGGCGGGACATCTCGGCGCTGACCAGGTCGCCCAGGTACGGATTGTCGGACTGGTTCGGTACCGGGTGGTCACAGGCGTTGCCACACCGGTACAGGCAGGTCATGGAGTCCCGGCTGCCGTGCCGGGTGGTGTTGAGCAGGGGGAGCAGCCGACGGCGGTCGCTCATGGGGATGGAGCCTCCTCGTTCTTATGCAGATCAGGGGCGTCTGGGGCCGGTGGCGGTCGACGCGGTGAGAGCCATCCGGACCGGACGGTAGGGGCAGCCCATGAGCGCCGTCCGGCGGAAACGTGAACCACCGGTGAACAGGCGAGCGGTGAACCTTTCGGCCGGTAAACCCGTACGAGAAATCGGAAGGCACACCGGTCAGCTCGGCGGTGAGCGCGCGAGTCAGCGGAGGGAGGTGGCCGTCATCAGCGACTTGGACGCCCAACTGCTCCGCGCACTGCACGACGAGCACGCGGAGGCGCTCTACGCACACGCGTTGCGCCTCGTCGGCGGGGACCGGCAGCGCGCCGAGGACCTCGTCCAGGAAACCCTGCTCCGGGCCTGGCGGCACCCGGAGGCGCTGGATCCGCGGCGCGGGTCCATCCGGAGCTGGCTCTTCACCACCGCGCGCAACCTGGCCATCGACGCCTGGCGGCGGCGCAACTCCCGGATCGGGGAGGTCGTCACCGACACCGTGCCGGAGCCACCGCAGGGTCCGGACGAGACAGACCGTGCGGTGGAGGCGTGGACGGTGGCCGAGGCCCTCGGCCGGCTCACTCCCAGCCACCGCGAAGTGCTGGTGGAATGCTTCTATCTGGGCAGGTCGGTCGCGGAGGCGGCGGCGAGGTTGGGCGTTCCGCCCGGAACGGTGAAGTCGCGTACCCACTACGCGTTGCGCTCGTTGCGGCTGGTCCTGGCGGAGATGGGGGTGATCCGGTGACCAGTTGCGAGTTCGCCCACGACGACGGCGCGTACGTGCTGGGTGCCCTGGCCCCCGCGGAACGGGCCGCCTACGAGCGACACCTCGGTGGATGCGCGGACTGCCGGGAAGCGGTCGCCGAGATCGCCGTGCTGCCGGGCCTGCTCGGCCGCCTCGACCCGGCCGGTTTGGACTCCATCGCGATGGGCCTGGACGCTGTCGCGCCATCGGTGGAGTCGCGGCTGCCCACGCTGCTCGCCAATGCGCGCGAGGTGCGGCGCCGGGACCGGCGCCGGGCTCGGTACCGGACCCTGGGTGGCGTGCTCGCCGCCGCCTGCCTGGCGCTAATCGTAGGTCTCGGCGCCACCGTGCTGACCCGTGGCAACCCTCCGCCGGTCCCGGGCGGGTCGCCGGCCACGAGCGAACCGGTCGTCCAGTTCGCCGCTATGCGGCCGGTACGCGGCGCCGCCCCGGTGACCGCGGAGATCGCGCTGGACGACACCCGGTGGGGCACGAAGGTCACCATGCATTGCAGCTATCCGCCGAACGGCGAGTACCCGAAGGCGTACACCTTCCGGTTGGTCGCGTACGGCGCGGATGGCGCCCAGGAGCAGGTGGGTTCCTGGCTCGCGGCGCCCGGCGACGATCTCACCTTCTCCGGGGTCACCCGGTTCTCCGGGGCTGAGTTGACCCGGCTGGAGCTGCTGCGGCCGGACGGCACCGCACTGCTCGGCTACGACGTCCGCTGACGACGGACTCGCGGCCCTACCGTCCACCGGACCCGGCCCGGACGGACCCCCCGCCAGCCGGAGGGATGGCTGGCGCGCCGGGGGGAGGAACCACGGCCGGGCTGTTGGCTCGCGCGACCCGGTCGCGGCGGGCTGTCCGGAGACCGTCCACAGTGAACACCACAAGCGCGAGCCAGACCAGTGCGAACCCGGCGAGGCGGGCGGGGGGCATCGGCTCGTGGAAGATGAGTACGCCGCAGCCGAGTTGCAGGATCGGCGCGAGGTACTGGAGCAGACCGAGGCCGGTGAGCGGTAGCCGGTTGGCGGCACCGGCGAAGAACAGCAACGGAACGGCGGTCACCGCGCCGGCGCCGACCAGCAGCGCCGTGTGTCCGGCGGACACCTCACCGAAGGTGCCCTCGGAACGCCAGGCCAGCCAGCCGAGAAAGGCCAGCGCCGGGACGGCGAGCGCGGCCGACTCGACGAACAGTCCCTCCGCCGCCGGCAACCCGAGTCGTTTCTTGACCAGCCCGTAGCTGCCGAACGTGCAGGCCAGGACCAGCGCCAGGTACGGCAGCCGGCCGTAGTCGACGGTGAGCACGGCGACCGCGAGCGCGCCGAGGCCGAGCGCGATCCACTGCGCGGCGCGCAACCGTTCCCGCAGCACCGCGACGCCGAGCAGCACGATGACGAGAGGATTGATGAAGTAGCCCAGCGCGGTTTCCACGACCCGGTCGGAGTTGACCCCGTAGGCGTACGTCCCCCAGTTGACGGCGATGAGCCCGGCGGCCAAGCCGACGCCGGCCAACGCCTGTGGCCGGCGTCGCAACCGCACGAGGAACCGCCAGTTGCGCAGGGCGGCGAGGACGATGGCGACGAAAGCCACCGACCACACGACGCGGTGCGCCAGAATCTCCACCGGTCCGGCCGGCCGCAGCAGCTTGATATAAACCGGCATAAATCCCCACATGCCGTACGCGGCGATGCCGAACAGGTATCCGATCCGGAGCTGGCTCACCGTTGATCGAGCTCCATCCACCGCTCCGGGGTGGCCAGCGCCGCGAAACCCACGCCCGCGTAGACACCGTGGGCATCCGCCGTCGACAGCAGGATCCGTCGTACGCCCCGGTTGAAAAGTTCGTCCCGGACGTGTTCGGCCAGCCACCGCCCCAGTCCGCGACCCCGGTCGGCCGGGTCCACGTACACGTCGCAGAGCCAGCCGAACGTCGCGCCGTCCGTCACCGCCCGGGCGAACCCGACCTGGGCGCCGTTTCCGATCCGGTATATCCCGCACACCAGGGAGCCGGCGTTGGCCAGCTCCTGGACCTGGAGCGACCGTCCGAGGGCCCAGTAGGAGTCCTCGGACAGCCAGCGGTGCACCCGACCGAGGTTGATCCGGCTCGGATCGGTGGACAGCTCGTAGCCGTCGCGGACGACAATCCCCATGTCTGCGAACCGTAGATCACTCCCGGCCGAGCGCTCGGGCCAATTCCCGGATCGTGGCCCGGACCTCCTCAGTCGCGGTCCATCACCAGCCCGAGCAGCCAGGTGACCACGCTCACGAAGAGCGCGCCGAGCACCGCTGCCGGCCAGAACCCGTCGACCTGGAAGGGCAGGTCCAACTCGCCGGCGATCCAGCCGGTCAGCAGGAAGAGCAGGCCGTTGACGACAAGCGCGATCAGGCCGAGGGTGAGCGCGTAGACGCCGCAACCGATGGTCTTGATGATGGGTTGCAGGACGCCGTTCACCAAGCCGAAGATCACCGCCACGATGAGCACCGTGGTGGCCTTCTCCGTCATCGAGTCGGTGGTCAGGTCGATGCCTGGGATCACGAGGGTGGACAGCCAGAACGCCACCGCGGTGGCGATCAGCCGGAGGAGAATTCCCATCCGGGCATGGTGCCATGCCGGTCAACCCCCGGACGCCCGTCGTCAGCGGCGGATGGCGGGACGGGGCCGGCCGGGTTGACCAGGTGCGACTCGGTCGCCGTCGCGGCCAGCACCGCCCACCGAAGCGTTCCGTGCTCGACCAACGCCACCATGTCGTCGCGGATCCGGGTCAACCAGTCGCCGGCGGTCGTCGTCCCGAGCGTCGCACCGACCAGGGCTGCCTCGTCCGCTCCGAGTCGGCCCAACGCCACCAGGTCCACCCGGCCGAGCCGGGTGCGGTCGTCGACGCTCAGGCCGTCGCGGACGATCAGGGTGGCCGTCCAGCCCCCGGTGCTGTCGGCGTCCACCGTCATCGCCGGCGGATCAGGCACCGGGCGAGGGCCGGGCGCCGGCCGGGTCTTCACCGGCACCGGCCCGGCGTCCACCACCACGAACAGGGGGCGCACCGGCGTACCGACGGCGTCGATCGGCCGCCCCGGTGCCCGCATCGTGACCGCCGCGCCGGTCGGGTCGATCGCGGCGACAAGCGCCGCCCAGGCCGCCGGCCGGGCGGTGCGCACCACGATCCGAGCGCCGAGCGCCCGAGCCCGCATCGTCCACAACCGCGCCGGGCCGAGTCCGCCGACCAGCAGTACCTCGGTCGGTCCGGGGCGAAACAACCGCGCCGTCACCGGTGCGCCGTGCCGGTCGACGCCGAGCACCAGCCCGGCGTCGCCGACGCGCGGCATGGACACGCGCGCGTTGCCGCCGGAGTCCAGACCCGGCGACGACAGCTCGGACGTCAGCGGCAGGGTGGCCGCGAGGGCCGGGAGATGTTCGCCGTCCAGCCGCTGTGCCGTCCCCCCGGCCTCGCCGACCAGCCGGTGCAGCGCCGCTACCCCGTCCGACAGCAGCGGCGCGGCCAGTCGTACCAGGACCGGTCCGTCGGACGCGCGACCCGGCGCGGTATCCACGGCCACGGTTACGGCGGCGGCCGGCAGCATCAGCAGCCGGTCCAGTGGCAGCGCCGCGGAGCCGTCCACGCGGTACGTGACCTGGAGCTGATCGCCGATCCGCAGGGCGGCCCACCGTTCGGCGACGGGACCGCCCGGTTCGTATCCGGCGAGGTCCGCCACGGCGGCCAGCACCTCCCGATCGGTGAGTGGCGTGACCGGCAGGGGCGCGAGTCGACGTCGGATTCGGCGTGCCGCCGCACCGAGAGCCTGGCGCAGTTCCGGTTCCGACCATCGGTCGGACCGCAACACCCGCACCGCGAGCAGCGCCCGGTCCCGACTCGGCCGCCGCCCGCCGGTCAGTTCCCGGTAACCGGTCCCCGCCGGCCCTGTGACGTCGGGAGCGGGTGCGGCAACCGTGGTCACCAGCAGCCGCAGCAGCACCGTCGGCGCGTTGGCGGGGGAGGCGGGCAGCAGATCCGCGGGCCGGGGCAACGGGCGGGGCGGGTCGCCGAGGACCCGGGCCGGATCGCCGAGTTCCAGCACCATGGTGAGCGCCGTGGTGCCGGTGAGGACACCGGTCACCGTCCCGGACAGGTCCATCGGTACGACGCCGGTCCGGGGCGCGACCAATGCGAGAAAACGCGACCCGCCGGCATCGGGCCCGATCGTCCGGTCGCGGACGTACCGCCGCGCCACGACGCCGACCCAGTCGGTCAACCATCGGCCGCGCAGCCGCAGCCAGCCGGCGCAGAGCAGCGCGGCCAACGGCACGGCCACGGCGAGCCGGGGGCCGCTGCCGGTCGCGGCGAGGAGTAGCGCGAGGGCGACCTGGGTGGCGACCACGCGGGCGGTACGGGAAGCCAGGACGGTACGCGCACGTGCCAGTTCTGCCGTCACCGTTCACCCATCGTCGATCCGGTAGTGGCTTATCGTATTGGCCGACGTCGGTGAAAGGGGGCCGGATGCCGTCGCGGCGGGATCAACTGCACTCGTACCAGTATCTGGTGCAGCGGGTGGTTGCCGCGCTGGTGCTACGGGAGACCGATCCGGCGCGGTCCCCGTTCCGGCGAGCCGCCGGTGCGGCTCTTGCCAGCGTCCTGGTGGCCGGGATCGCACTCGGTGGCATGGCCCTGTACGGCGCACTGGCCGGCACCGACACCGGTCGCTACCGGGACGGCTCGGTGGTCATCGTCGAGCGGGAGTCCGGCGCCCGGTACGTCTTCCGGGACGGTCGCCTGCATCCGGTGCTCAACTACGCGTCGGCGTTGTTGATCGTCGGGACCGCGCAGCCACGGACGGTCCTGGTGTCGCGCCGGTCGATCGAAGGGGTGCCGCGGGGAACGCCGCTGGGCATCGGCGACGCGCCGGACTCGTTGCCCCGCGCGGCTCGGCTGGCGGCCGATGGGTGGACGGTCTGTTCCACGGTGACGGAGGGCTCGGCGGGTCGGCCGGAATCGGTCCTGCTGGTCGGCGCCGAACCGGCGGGCGCCCGCCCGCTCGACGGCGGGCTACTGGTCCGGCATCCGGATGGGAGCCCGCATCTGCTCTGGCACGGCCGGCGGCACCTGGTGCGCCAACCGGATCTGGTGCTGTCCGCCCTCGCCTGGACCAGCCGGCGGTTGGTGCCGGTGGCCCCGGCACTGCTCAACGCGCTGCCCGCCGGAGCCGACCTGGCACCCGTGCGGGTGCCCGACGCCGGCCGGCCGTCCGGTATGCCGGACGTGCCGGTGGGAGAGGTGTTCGTGGTGGCCACCCAGGGCGGCGACCGGCAGTACGCGGTGGCCCGGGTGGGTGGCCTGGCCGGCATCACGGAGATGCAGGCGGACCTCCTGCTGACCGCGCGCCGGCAGGCCGCGCCGACCGTCTTGCCGCAGGGCCGTTACGCGACCCTGCCCAAGGTGCCCGATCTGGTGCCGACTGGTCCGGGGGCGTTGCCGGCCCGCGCTCCACGACTCGTCGAAGCCGCCGCGGCGGCGGTCTGCGGCCGGTTCACCGATAGCGCCGACCTGCCGCAACTCCGGCTTGCCGAGCCGGCGGCGCTAACCGCGGGCGGACCGCGGGCCGCGCCGGCCACCGGTGGCGGACCGTTCGCCGACCGCGTCATGGTCGCGCCGGGTGGCGGCGCGGTGGTGGAGGCGATGCCGGCTCCGGGGGCGCCCGGCGGCGCTGTCTGCCTCGTCACGGATCTTGGTCGCCGGTACGTGGTGCCCGGCGGTGAGGTGCTCGCCGTGCTGGGTTATCAGCGGGTGCGGCCGATCCGCCTGCCGTCGTCGGTGGTGACGCTGCTGCCCGCGGGGCAGGCCCTCGACCCCGCCGCTGCCCGCGCCCCTGTCGTCCGGTAGAGACGGACGCCGGCCGTTGTCCACAGGGTCATCGTGGGGGCTACCGCCGGTGGACTCGGCCGGCTAGCGTCAGCGATGAGAAACCAATCGATCACAAACAGTGATCATGGACGGCGGTCGACCGGTGGCACCGGTGGGGCTGCCGCGAGACGGAGCGGGGGTGCCGCCGGATGTCCCGGACGCAGGCGGAGGCCGCGGTGCTGCGGCAGACCGCGGCGAGGTTCGAGCAGGTCGATGAGGCATTGCAGGCGACGTTGACCGGCCTGATGGCCGAACTGGAGGCGTTGCGTCAGGCCTGGCGGGGCGCCGGTGGACGCACCTTCGAGCAGGTCAAGCAGCAATGGGCGGCGGACCAGGCGGCGCTGCAACGGGCACTGCGGGAAACCGCGGCCTCGATCCGGGCCGCGGGCCAGCAGTACGACGCCACCGACAGCGCGGCGGCCGGCCGGATCACAGCCGCTCATCGCGGCGTCCAGTTGCCTCTGTGACCATCGGGCGAAGGAGCTATCCACGATGAACGACGGGCTACTGGTTGTCAGTTTCCCGGCCCTACAACAGGCGAGTGTGGACATCCAGCGGGCGTTGCACGCCCTGGAGTCCCAACTCGGGCAGCTTGAGCGCGACGCGGCGCCGTTGGTCGCGACCTGGGAGGGGGCGGCCCGGGAGGCGTACGAGCAGCGCCAGGCCCGGTGGCGCACCGCCGCGCAGGACCTGCGCCAGATGCTTGCCGAGATCAAACTCGCGGTCGACGATTCGGCGGCCGACTACGTGAACACCGAGAAGCGCAACACCGGCCTGTTCGGATAGGACTGCCTCGCCGGCTGCTCGCGGGCCGTTCAGCGCGGACGGCCGAGGTCGGGGCTGCCCGGTGACCACCGGCGCCGCACACCGTGGGGAAGCACCGCCGCGGTCGTCAGGACAAGCACAGCGAGCCCCGCCGCGAGAGCGCCGATCATCATGGCGGCATGGCCGGATTCGTTCCGGCGGGACTCCTGGACGGCAAGCGACGGATCAACGGGCCGGGCCGGTAGCGCCGCGACCGGTCCCGCCGGCCCCGTCCCGGTGGTTCCGGTGACCGCCCGGAACGGGTTCAGTACGCCCCGGCCGTGGCCGGCGCCCGCGTCGGGTGCCGGGTCGACGTTGTCCAGGATCTGAACGGCGACCTCGGCGGCTGTTGACCTCGGCCGGTACTGCCGGATCAAGGCGGCCGTCGCGGCCACGAACGGCGCCGCGTAACTCGTGCCGTCGCGCTCCTGGGTGGCACCCGCGAGGCTGGCTACCGGTACGCCAGCACCCGGTGCCATCAGGTCCACATGCGGCCCGGTCTGGGAGAACTCGGATCGCTTACCATCTCGGCCGATGGCGCCGACACCGAGAACGCCCGGATAAGCCGCCGGGTACGGCCGGGGATCACCGCTGTCCCGCCGGTTGCCGGCGGCGGCGACCACCACGACATCCCGAGCCACCGCGAAGGCGACCGCCGTTCGTATGCTCGGCACGTCGCGGTAAAGCACCACGGAAAGGTTGATCACGGTAGCGCCCTGCTCCACCGACCAGCGGATCGCGTGGGCGAGTTGCTGTGGGTCCGCCGGTCGGCCGGTTTCCCGACCGTCGATCACCTGCTGCTCACTCACCCGAATCGGAAGGATCCGGGCGTCCGGGGCGAGCCCTCGGACCGGTGTGTCGGGTCGGGGCGCTGCGGCGATGATGCTGGCCACCGCCGTACCGTGTCCGACGCAGTCCTGCCAGCCGTCACGTCCGTGATCCAGGAAGTCCGCTCCGACGTCCACCCGGCCGGCGAGCTGGGGGTGACTCGCCTGGACGCCGGAGTCGATCACCGCGACCGTGACGCCGGCACCGGTTGCCAGCGCGGCGAGTTGTTCCGGTGGATAGCGCCGTTGCGTCCAGGGAGTCCCGGCCGGAGCCGGCTGAGCCGCTGGCTGGGCGCCGCACCCGGACTCGGGGGCGCCAATGCCCGACCGGCTCGGGTCATCACCGGAGAGGACGATGCCGGCGGGTACGGTGAGCTGGCCGAGCAATCCCGCTGCGAGGACGGCGGCGAGGGATCGGAGCAGGATCATCAACCCCCCATCGTGTCGACATCGGCACGGAATGTTACCCAGCAGGGCTAGGGGATGTGGCCCATTAACAGGGCCGGGCGGCAATCGTAATCATGAAAGTACCTTGTAGGTTGTACCCGAATGCCCGTTGGCCTCTTCCGAAGGGACGGTGGGCCGTGACCAACTGGAAACCGGCCACCGAGGCCGAGGCGGCGCTGCGAGACGCGCTCAACGCCAATGATCAGGAACTGTACTTCCAGATCTTGTCCCGGCTCGACCTGTTGCTCCCGGTCCCCACCCAGACGCCATCCGGCCGTCCCACCGGCTGGGGCACCTGGACCAGCGGAGGTCGTACCCACGTCCTGGCGTTCACCTCCCTCGACGCCGTTCGCGCCTGCCTGCGCGAGAACGCCGGGCCGACCTGGCGGACCAGCTACCGTGAGTTGGCCGCACGCTGGCCCAACCCGCAGTGGTGGCTCGCCGTCAATCCTGGTCTCCCCATCGAGGGGTACCTGCCGGCATGGTTCGTCGCGCAGTTGGTCCGTGGTGACGTCCGGATACCGGGCCGGACGATGGGTGCGCGCGCCCGCCTGGACCGGGTCAGGGACGGTGGTGGTCACCCGCCGGGTCCCCCTCCGCCGGCGCAGGCCCCGCCGGTCCATCAGGCCCCGCCTGTCCAAGCCCCACGGGTCCCGCCGGTCCCGCCGGTCCGTCCGGCTGCGCCGGTTCGTCAGACTCCGCCGGTTCGTCAGACTCCGCCGGTCCATCAGACTCCGCCGGTTCGTCAGGCCCCGGCGCCGGTTTCCACAGCGGGCGGCGAGCCGCCCATCGAGTACGGAGAACCGGTCGATGCCGCCATCGCCCGTTCCTCGACAGAGTGGGCGACGTCGCCACGTTCGTCAGCGCGGCCAGTTCCACAGGCGGACCCAGCTCCGCGCCCAGGCTCGCCCGATCCGTCTGCCTCCCGCGCGGACGAGGACCCGCGATATCCCGTTCTCGGCGAGTCTCACGCGTCCCCCCAGCGGCCCAGCACTCCGTCGGCGCCGCAGCAGCGTCCGGAGGTGCCGCCCACTCCGCCGTTGGAGCCCACGGAGTTGACCCCGGCGCCGACGTTCACCGTGCCGCGACCGGTGACGGTCGATCAGCGGCCGCTCATCATCGAGGGCGCGGTCGTGGACGAGCGCACCACTGTCGCAGTCTCCGAGGACAGTGGTTCCCTCAACGGTGATGTGGTCAACGGTGATCCTGTCGAAGCGGACGCGTTCGTCACCTCGCCGGTCACGTCAGGGTCATATCCGGCACCGGCCGAGCCAACCGAGTCGCCGGCCAGCCCAGCTGTCCCGTCGTCCATGCAGTCCGGGAGTCTGCCGGCGCCGGATGGCGATCAGGTGTTGCCCGCCCGGTATCCCGTCGTCGAGCCGCCGCCGGTGTACGTTGCCGAGCGCCAGCCCACCACCGCCGAGCCACCGCCGCCATATCGTGTGCGGGAGCCGGCTGCGGCCTCCGTCGCGCCGGAGGCCGAGCCGACTTCGCACGTCGTCCCGTCCCCGATGATCGTCCCGGAGGCGCTGGTCGAGCCAGTGGCCGAGGTCGGACCGGAGTCGGCGGTCGAGGCGGGCCGACCGGTCGAGCCAGCGGCCGAGGTCGGGCCGATGACTCAGGTGGATCCGGTGGATCGTGCGGTGGAGGAGCCGGTGCTGGGCAGCGGCTCGGGCATTGGGACCGCCACGGCCCAGTCGGCCCGCGGCGCCCCGGCAACAGACTCCGTCGCCCAGGCATTCGTTCCGGCCAACGACATCGAACAGAACCTTTACGATGCCGCGGCAGCGGGAAGCACCGACGGCTTCCTCTCCAATCTGCTGCTGGCGCGGGTCTTGGTGCCCGTCGCGCCGGACATGGATCCGGAAGCCCGTCCGGGCGACGAGGCGTTCTCGTGGCAACCAGAGACGATCGACGGCGTGACGTACGTCGTGGTCTTCACGTCTCCGGAGCGCCGTGCCGAGCATCCGGCCGTGCCTGCGCACACCGTTGACGTCAAGCTTGTCCACCTCATCCGGCACTGGCCGGATCCCCACTGGTCCTTCGCGGTCAACCCGGGTAGCCCGGTGGGTGCGAAGCTGCCCGGCGAGCAGATCGTGGCCTTGGCCAACTGGGCGGCCGAGGTGGGGCTCGGTGACGATGACGGGACGGAGCCGTCGGAGGCCGCCGACCCGCATGCCGCGAAGGTGACACCGGCGGCGACGCCCATGTTCGGAGAAACTCCGGCCGCGGCGCCGATCGCCGCGACGACTCCGACAACCACAGGCTCCCCGACGGCCCTCGGCACTCCGACAACCACAGGCACCCCGACGGCCATCGGCACCCCGGATGCCGCGGCAACGACGCAGGCCACGCCGGCCGTAGCCGCCGTGCCGCAACCGGCAGCTCTGACGGAGCCGGCTGTGCCGACGGAGCCGGCTGTGCCGACGGAGCCGGCTGTGCCGGCTTCCGCGGGATCGGCGGCACGTCCACCGGCACCGGAGGATCCGAACGCTCCGGTCCTCATGCAGAAGGTGATCTCGCCGGGTCAACTCCGGTTTTATCTGGAGCGCGGGTATGACCGGGTCGCCGGCTTCGTACACCGGGTCAGCGAGGTCTCGCACCTGCGTACGCCTGAGGCGTTGTACACCGCGCTCGGACTGGCCCACCCGGACTCGCCGTTCTCGCCGCACGCCGAACTCGTCTACGCTTTGCGGTGGCCGGCCTACCAGCCGAAGCTCTACCGGATCCCGTACGGCGGTCAGAACGCCGCGGCGATGCGGGCGATGCAGGGCTGGATGATCGAGCGACCACCGTTCCGCGGAAACGGGTTCGCACCGGGGGACAGCGCCGACGTCATCGCGGAGTTCAAAGTGGACAGTGCCCGGTTGCCGCACGGAGCCCAACTCCTGCGGCTCGGACGGGACGGTAGCGAGCGGTTGGTGGCCACGCTTGACGCCGACCTGCCCGGCTGGACGCCGGTGGTGCCATCGTGATGATCCGCGACGGCTTTGTCGCCCGCTGGCGGGGCGACGAGTACGACGCCAGCCCGCACGGGACAGAGGTACGGCTCTACCGGGTCGATCCGGCGGACGGCTTCACCGAGGTGCGGCCCGGACGGTATGTCCGGGTCGTTCCCATGACCGAGGTCTCCGGGGTGGAGTATGTGCGGACCGCGTGCACCTGGCGTGGGCAGCCGTTCATCGTCCTCGGCGAGCAGGATGGCTGGCTCCGGTTGGAGTACACCGGCGGACACTGGCCGGTCGCCGAGGCGCTGGGTCTGGAAACCTTCGACTACGGGGTCTACCAGGGCTGGGCGCCGGCCGGTGACGTGACCGATCTTCGGGAGCAGCGACTCTGAGCCTCAGGCTCAGGACTTCGCCCAGCGCAGCACCTCGCCGAGAACCAGATCGGGTGCCTCCAGGTGGGGGTAGTGGCCGACCCGGTCGAGGAGCCGCCACTCGTACGAGGCGACGACGTACCGGCCGGAGCCCTGAGCGGTGCGGGGGAGGGATGCCCGATCCAGTGCGCCGTGCAGTTGCAGGGTGGGCGTGACGATCGGCTGCTGCATGGCCTTCACGAACCGGTATCCGTGCAGGCGCAGCGCGGACCGGAACGCCCACCGGTAGCCCTCCAGGGCGCAGAACGCGGCCTGTGGGATCCGCATCGCCTCCCGGTAGCGTTCGGCGTAGCGGGCGAACGAGTCGCTGCCCACCCAGTGCGGGCCGCCCCAGCGGGCCAGCACCTCGCCCACCAGTTCGGCGTCGTGCCGCGTCAGCACGTGCTCGTACCGGGGGAGCTGGAACCTCAGGGCGGGCGTGGCGGCGGCGAACTGTCCCCGGGGGTCGGCGAAGATGGCGGTGCGTAGCCGGAGCGGATGCGGTGCGCCGAGGATGACGAGCCGGCGTACCAGGCTGGGGTGGAACGACGCGGCGGCCCAGGCCACCATGCCACCCACGCCGGAGCCGACCACGATGGCCGAGCGCTCGCCCAGGCCGCGGATCAATCCGGCCACGTCGGCGGCGAGCGTGTAGCCGTCGTAGCCGCGGGGCGGCTTGTCACTCGCGCCGTAACCACGCAGATCCGCCGCGACCGCCCGGTATCCGGCGTCCGCGACAGCCGGCAGGATCTCGTGCCAGGCCCACCAGAACTCGGGAAAACCGTGCAGGAAGAGCACCATCGGGCCGGTGCCGGCCTCCACGACGTGGAACCGGCTGCCGTTGCCGCCGACGAACCGGTGTGTCCACGGCCCCTCGGTCAGCACGCTGGACTCGTCGACGGCCGAGCGTCGCTGCTCCTTCATATCGACAGCCTAGGACCCGGGCGCCCGCCCACCATCGCCTCGCCGGGCAAATGGGGGGAGGGTACGGGTAGTCACCCTGAGGGGGTGGGGGTGGGAAGAGGGGGCGCCCGGGACCGAGATCGGTCCCGGGCGCCGGGTCGCTGGTGCGGTCGATCAGGAAATGCGGATCTTCATCGAGGTGCCGTTCTGCTCCACAACGCGGATCTTGACCCCGTTGTTCGGGACCTTGACGCCGTGGTTCGGCAGCTCCTCGTACCAGTACTGCTTGCTGTCGTCGAACAGCGGCGCGGCCGCCTGGCCCCGGATGTACTGCGGCTGGCCGTTGATGTGCAGGGTGAACGAGTCCGCCTTCTTGAGTCCGAAGGGGGCGTCGTACACCTGCACCCGGGCCCGCCACGGGTTACCGGTCAGGTTGTAGATCGGCCGTGGGTGCGCGTCGATGGTCAGGTTGCGACCCTCGCCGGGGTGCCCGCCCGGGTTGTAGTCCGGGTGGTACGGCATGGTGTTGTTGTCCTTCCACCGCGTGTTCCAGTAGGTCAGGAGCAGACCCTCCTGGTACGCGTAGTGGTCGACCCAGTCCGGCTTGGTGTTCAGGTAACCGAAGTAGTACGGGCCGTGCTCCAGGTACTTGTCGTACGAGACGTACGACCGGTTGCCGGCGATGTAGTAGTTGTCGAAGTCCTGCGTGTAGGACTCACCGACGACCAGCCAGCCGTCGAGTTCCCACCCGGCGCCGTCCGCCTCCGCGCCATCGCTGAGGATGGTCTCGCCGTCCGCGGTGACGGTGATGTCGTCGGCCCGGAAGCCGCCCTCCGACACCGCGCCGTCGGTGACGTAGCGGAACCGGAACTGTGCGACCTTGCCGGCCGCGAAGTCCATCGGGATGGTGATGTCGACCCACTCGCCACCGCTGCTGCCGGTGAGAGCGTCACGTCCCTCGCTGTCCTTGATCGGCTCCCCGTTCAGCGTTGCCGGCAACTGCGTCCAGGTCTTGCCGCCGTCGAGCGAGCCCTCGAAGTAGAGGAAGTCGTAGTCCGCCTCGATTGAGAAGTTCGCCTTCATCGACATGGACGCCGACGACTTGCCGGTGAAGTCGAGGGTCCGGGTCATCGTGTTGTTCAGGTCGTCGTCGTTGCCGGAGAAGTACTGCTTCTCCCCGGCGAACGGTTTGCCGGGCGTGAAGGTGTACGTCCGCTTGGGCAGCACCACGACCGCGGCCTGTGGCTTGGCGGAGTTGTACTCCTCCGGGCCGAGCTTGATGGTGCGCCGCTGTCCGGCTACGACCACCTCGTAGTCGAGCCAGCCGAGCTGGAGCTTGTTCCAGGCACCGAGGTCGGCACCCCGGTCGCCGATGTACGGCTCGTTCTTGGCACCGACCCGGCTCTGCGCCATCAAGCTCCAGTGCTCGACGCTGTTGTCGCCGCTGGCGCCGGTGTTGTAGTCGTCCGGCAGGCCCAGGTCGTGGCCGTACTCGTGGTAGAAGACGCTCCGTCCGCCGTTCTCCGGCTGGATGGTGTAGTCACCGATCCACAGACCAGTGTTACCGATCTGCGTACCGCCGTACTTGTTGAAGTCCGGGCCGGTCCTGCCGGCGCTGGTGCCGTACGCGTACCAGCGGTGGCTCCAGATGGCGTCCTCGCCCTGGTACGGGTCACCGTCGGCCTCGTCGCCGCCGGAGTGGACGATCTGGAAGTGGTCGATGTAGCCGTCGGCCTCGTTGAAGTCGCCGTCCCCGTCGAAGTCGTACCGGTCCCACTCGTCGAACTGCTTGACGTCCTCGGCGATCTGGGCGTCGGTGCGGCCCTGTGCCTTCTGGTCGGCGACCCACTGGTTGGCCGCGTCGCGTACCAGGTCCCAGGTGGTGGCGCAGACGTTCCCGGAGCAGACGTTGGGGTCGTCGCCGTTGGCGTCCTTCGGGTCGTCGCCCGAGCGGCCGTACCGGGCCTCGTTGTACCTGACCTTCACCCAGTCGGTGACCACGCCGTCGACGCTGTAGCGGCCCGAGGACTGGGCCTCGTAGTACTGCTTGAGCGACTCGTCACCGGCACCGGTGCCGAAGTACAGCTTCTCGTAGTGTTCCCGGTTGTAGTCGGCCTGCCAGACGGTCGAGTTGTCCTTGGTCCGGTCGGGCTCCGGGATCTTGTTGTGCAGCGGCCCGTCGAACACGGTCGGTCCCGGCGTGGTCGGGTCGGTGTCCTTGTCCGGGAAACGTGGGTCCCGCTCGTCGCCGAACTCGGCCAGGATCACGAAGATCCGGTCGGTCTTCTCCCGGCCCAGCTCGACGTACTGGTCCTTCTTCTTGCGCTGGCCCGCGGCCATGCTCCGGGCGCCGGCCGGGCCGCCGTCGGTCTTGCCGACCTTGACGACGGTGCTGCCGTTGCGCTTCTCGGCCTTGGCGCGTCCGGACAGAACATCGCTGAGGCCCTGCTCACGCAGGGTGCGCCGCTTCTCCTCGAGCGGGTTGGGCAGCTCGTCGTGGAACTGCCGTGGTTCGGCGACCGCCGGGGCGGTGGTCGGTGAATCGGCCGCGGGTGCCGCCGACGCGGATGGGCCGAGGGCCACACCCGTCGCGGTCAGCGACAGCCCGAGTAGCCCCACTGCGACTTTGCGCACGTGGTACCTCCGGTGTTGGGGGTTCGACGTCAGCGGGGAGGCTGGCATCGCGAGGTGACCCATCCGTGTGACGGATGAGACTCCTGTGAACCTAGACACCGATGGGCACCGGGGGAAGTAGGCTGCGTCGATTTATTTCAAGGTCTTGATGACGTCACCCATCCGTGTAACACCGGCCAGCGCCGTGACCGGGGGTTTTTCGAGGCGAGGCCCGCCGGGAGCGAGCTGCTCCCGACGGGCCTCGATGGTGCGTGCCGCCGCGCCGGACGGGTACCCGTCCGGCGCGGTCAGCGCCGTGCCGGGGTGACCAGCACCGCCGCGTACGCGTTGTCGCGTGCCGCGAACAGGATGCTTATCGACACGCCGTACCGCACGCCAGCGTCACCGGGGTTGCCGGTGCCCAGGACCGTGAACCCGAGGTCGGTGCCGTACAGCTCGGTGGCCGGCGTTCCGTCCTGGTTCACCACCCGGGTGGTGTACGGGGCGTTGTTCTTCGAGGGAACCACGACGGAGGCGTCGTTGTCCCGCGCGTACAGCGACTCGCCGCGCACCTCGATGCCGGGGTACCAGCCCTTGGCGTCGGTGAAGCCCCGTACCGGCTGCTGGGCTCCGAAGCTCGTGCAGTACTCGCTGTACGGCTCGCCCGCCGCCTCCAGGCACTCCTTGAACGGGTACGTCTTGTGCGTCCCGAACGCGGCGTTGCTGGACTGCGGACGGCTGGGCAGGTTGTCCAGCACCGACGGGTCCTTCTCGGCCGCCGTGCCCTGCCGGCGCAGCGGGTCGAAGTGTGAGTCGACGATGAGCAGGCCGCCCTTCGCCCCGTAGCTCGGTAGCGCCGTCAGGTTCGCCGTGGTGTGGTTGACGTCGCCCATCGCGGTGTCCCGGTACCAGACAAGCATGCCCGGCGCGTTGTACGCGACCTTCTCCACCTTCCACGCGTCCCGCGAGTACGTGGTGTCGTACGTGTACCGCAGGCCGTTGTCGAAGCCGTCGAAGTTGCGCCACTCGGCCAGGTAGTAGTGCGCCCTGACCTGGGTGCCGCCGTCGATGTGCCAGCCGGCGCCGGTGGTGTCGGTGAAGGTGCCACCGGTCTGGGTCCAGCCGGCGTTGCCGCTCTCCACGTCGTCACTCCACGTGGTCTCGCCGCCGCCGGTCACCGAGAAGTCGTCGGCGAACCAGCCCCGCTCCAGGAACGCCTCGTCGGAGGCGTACCGCAGGCGGACCTGCACCGTGCTGCCCGCGTACGCCGACAGGTCGACGTAGTCGTGCCGCCACCCGCCGGTGTCCCCGGTCAGGCCATACTTCTTGTTGCCGAAGTCGACCATCCGGCCGTTCGGGTCGGCATAGCCGTCGTCGGTGGACACCAGGTTGCCCTCGGCGTCGTACACCTTCTGCTCGGACCAGGTCGCCCCGCCGTCGGTCGAGACCTCGACGAACCCGTAGTCCCAGTCCTCCTCGATGGTGTAGTTGTTCCACATCCAGAACTTCGCGTCGGCCGCCGCCGGGACACTGACCTCGCGGCTCAGCTTGACGTCGGCCCAGTTCTGGTCGGCGCCGCTGTACCACATGTTCTCGCCGCTGTGCGGGTCGGCGAGGGTGATCACCTTGTCCGGCAGGTCGACCTTGATCCCGTCCTTGGTGCCCACCGGCGTCCGGGACGTCTGCCCGAGCAGGGCGGCGCGGGGCCCGGAGCCCGGCGCGACGGTCATCGGGTCGGCCCAGCCGAGCACCCACTTGTCCCACAGGCCCATGTGGGTGGGCAGTGCCTGGAAGATCTCACCGGAGTGCGATCCCGAGGCCATCAGGTCCCAGAAGTCCACGTCCGAGTCGGCGTTGCCGGAGGTGTCGTAGAGGTCCGGCAGGCCAAGGTCGTGGCCGTACTCGTGGGCGAACACGCCGACGCCGGAGTCCTCCGGCTGCACGATGTAGTTGGACACCTTCAGGCTGGTGCCCGGGATGGTGTAGCCGCCGGCGACCGACGAGGAGTGCGCCCAGACCGCGTAGACGCCCTCCTTGCCGCCGCCACCGGACTTGTCCTCACCGGCGTGCACCAGCACCAGGTGGTCGATCACACCGTCCGGCTCGAAGAAGTTGCCGTCGCCGTCCCGGTCGCCCTGGTCCTCGATGTCGTAGTCGGACCACGGGAAGTCCGGGTCCATCGCGGCCAGCGTGTCGATGGCGTCGGTGGCCAGCCGGCTCGCTCCGGCCGGGTTGTCCGGGTGGCCGTTCATCGACTGCTGGCGTCCGGCGACCCAGTTGCCGTTCTCGTCCTGGAAGCAGCGGGAGGCGGCGTACCAGCCCTCCGAGTGCGGCACCTTGATCCACGGGCTGGCCTGCCCGTCGACCGTGTACGCGCCCTTCGACATCTCCAGGTACATGTTGTGCATGGTGCGACCGGCCAGGCTGATGCCCGGCTTGCCGTCCGGACCCGTCAGGTCCGTCCGCACCCGCTCGGTGATGCCCTTCTTCGAGTAGAGCATCTTGTCGAAGTGCTCGGGCGAGAAGTCCGACACCCACATCGAGTTGTTGTCCTCGTGCGGCAGGGTCGCCGGGTTCGGGATGTTGTTGTGCAGCGGCCCGTTCTGCACGGTGCCGTTGACGCACGTGCGGTCCTCGAACACGGTGCTCGGCACCATCACGTCGGTGAAGTCGTCGTTGGCGTTCTCGTTGAACTCCACCAGCAGGGTCAGCAGCTTGGCCGTCTGGGTGGTGGGCGCCTTCTTGAACTTCCGTGGGCTCTGTCCGGTCCGGATCGACTTGGCCTCCGTCTTGGCCAGTTCCCTGGCCGCGACCGGGTTTCCGGCGGCGAACTTGCGGTCGAACGCCTTTGCCTCCTCGACCATCTCCGGGGCGTAGACGCCACCCTTGCCCTTGATCTCCTTACCGTGGGTGTCAGGTTCCACCGCGGGTTCGGCGTAGTTGATGTAGAACTCGTCCGCCCCGATGGTTGCGGGAGCCGGACCGGTGTTCGCGGCGGCGCTGCCCGGCACGGTCAGTGCCGTGGCGGCGAGCGCGATGACGGGTAGCGCGACGAGCAACCGTCGGCGCGACCCAGGAATGGGGACGTTCATGCCACTCCACTTCGTCGGGCATGGGGGGATTGCCGGGTTGGGGACGCGTATTGGTGCGCAGCGATCCAATCCGATGGGCGCGAACCTAATCGCGACAGTTGCCGCCGGGCAAGAGGTTGGCGGGTGTCTCCACCGTTCAGCCGGCTTTCAGTCGCCGAAACGACGGTGGGTGGCGGTCCGTGTGCGGACCGCCACCCACCATTAAGTACGGTAAATCAGTCCTCGTCGGACTTTGCCGACTTCATCCCAGAGGAGATCAGCTCCATCACCGAGGAATCCTGGAGCGTGGTCACGTCGCCGAGCGACCGGTTCTCCGCCACGTCCCGCAGCAGCCGTCGCATGATCTTGCCGGATCGGGTCTTCGGTAGCTCCGGCACCAGCATGATCTGCCGTGGCTTGGCGATCGGACCCAGCGTCCTGGCCACGTGGTTACGCAGCTCGGCGATGAGCGCCTCGCCGGCGTCACCCTCGGTGTCGACGGTGCCGCGCGGGATCGTGAACGCCACGATCGCCTGACCCGTCGTCGGGTCGGTGGCCCCGACCACCGCCGCCTCGGCCACCGACGGGTGCGACACCAGCGCCGACTCGACCTCCGTCGTGGAGATGTTGTGACCGGACACCAGCATCACGTCGTCCACCCGGCCGAGCAGCCACAGGTGCCCGTCGTTGTCCTTCTTGGCCCCGTCGCCGGCGAAGTAGACCCAGTCGCCGCCCGCGTTCCCGGCGCCCGAGCCGTCACCCGCGCCCCCCGCGCCTGCGGCGCCCGCGCCGAACCGCGACCAGTACGTCTCGATGAACCGCTTGTCGTCGCCCCAGATGGTGCGCAGCATCGAGGGCCACGGCTCGCGCAGCACCAGATAGCCACCGCCCCCGTTCGGCACCGGTTGGCCCTGGTCGTCCACCACGTCGGCGCTGATCCCGGGCAGCGGTGACATGGCGCTGCCCGGCTTGGCCGCCGTCACCCCGGGCAGCGGGGAGATCATCATGCCGCCGGTCTCGGTCTGCCACCAGGTGTCCACCACCGGACAGGCACCCTTGCCGATGTGCTGCCGGTACCACATCCATGCCTCGGGGTTGATCGGCTCGCCGACGCTGCCGAGCAGGCGCAGTGACGACAGGTCAGCCTTGGCCGGGATGTCCTCACCCCATTTCATCATCGTCCGGATGAGGGTCGGGGCGGTGTAGAGGATGGTCACCCCGTACCGGTCGACGATGTCCCAGAACCGGCCCTTGTGCGGCGTGTCCGGCGTCCCCTCGTACATCACCTGCGTCGCGCCGTTGGAGAGCGGACCGTACACGATGTAGGAGTGACCGGTCACCCAGCCGATGTCCGCCGTGCACCAGTAGACGTCGGTCTCCGGCTTGAGGTCGAAGACGGCGTGGGTGGTGTACGACACCTGGGTCAGGTAGCCGCCGGTGGTGTGCAGGATCCCCTTGGGCTTGGCCGTCGTACCGCTGGTGTAGAGGATGAACAGCGGATGTTCGGCGTCGAACGGCTGGGCCTCGTGGGTGTCGGCCGCGGCCTCCACCGTCTCGTGCCACCAGTGATCCCGGTCCGTCCAGGTAACGTCGCCGCCGGTGCGGCGGACCACGAGAACATGCTCGACGCTGTCCGTGCGGGACACCGCCTCGTCGACTGTCGACTTGAGGTCCGACGGCTTGCCCCGGCGGTAGCCACCATCGGCGGTGATCACCAATTTGGCGCTGGCGTCGGCGATCCGGCTGGACAGCGCGTCGGCGGAGAAGCCGCCGAAGACCACACTGTGGGTGGCGCCGACCCGGGCGCACGCCAGCATCGCCACCGCCGCCTCCGGCACCATCGGCAGGTAGATCGCCACCCGGTCGCCGGCGGTCACCCCCAGGTCGGTAAGCGCGTTGGCCGCCTGGCAGGTCATCCGGAGCAGCTCGGCGTACGTGATGGTCCGCTGGTCGCCCGGCTCACCCTCCCAGTGGATCGCCACCCGGTCGCCGTTGCCCGCGGCGACGTGCCGGTCCAGGCAGTTGTACGCGACGTTGAGCTGACCGCCGACGAACCACTTCGCGAACGGCGGGTGGGACCAGTCCAGCGTCTGGTCCCAGTCACGGACCCAGTCCAGCCGGCGAGCCTGCCGTTCCCAGAACGCCAACCGGTCCCCGGCGGCCTCCTCGTACGCCCCGGCGGTCACGTTGGCGTCGGCCGCGAGCCCGTCCGGCGGAGGGAACACCCGCGTCTCGTTCATCAGATTGGCCAGCGTCTCGCTCATCTCAGCCTGCCTCCCGGTCCCGTGACGTGCGTCTCCCGGCTGAATCTAGCCGTGCGGCTCGGGCTCCCGCGACCGCTGGAGACCCGGTGAGCTGGCCCACGCGCCGAACGGACCCCACCGAGCGCTGGCCGGGCACTGGGTGGCGCTCAGCTAGCGTGGCGGGGTGACCAGCGATCCACTCGCCCCGCTGCTCGACCTCGCCGACGTGGCATCGGCCGTCGCCCGCGCCCGCGAACACGTCGACAAGGCGCTGCGACACCGCGCGCTGCGTCGGCAGGGCGGCCAGGTCGCGGCCGAGATCAGCCTGCGGTGCGCAGTCGCGTCCGCCGCGCTGGAGGGCTCCGGGTACGACCGGGAGAGCGTGCGCGCGGGTACGGTGACCGACCCCGTGGTGCAGGGGGCCCTGCGGGTGGCCGGCGCGCTGCCCGGACTGGCCGATCGCTGGTCGACGGCGCCCCGGCAGGTGCTGGCCCGG
The DNA here is from genome assembly GCF_042666615.1 of Plantactinospora sp. GCM10030261. Lineage (NCBI taxonomy): Bacteria > Bacillati > Actinomycetota > Actinomycetes > Micromonosporales > Micromonosporaceae > Plantactinospora > Plantactinospora sp. GCM10030261. The sequence continues at coordinate 64,588 of NZ_JBHTDD010000020.1, read as the reverse complement.
CTGCACGTGCTCGCCGCCCGGGACGTCGTACCGCCAGATGATCTCGGTCGGCCGACCGCGGACCCGGCGGTGGGGGCACGGCTGGACGGCCTGGCCGGCCTGGTCACCGGCGGCACCAGCGTCCCGCCGGTGATCCTCGCCGCCGTCGTACACGGGGAGCTGCTGGCCCTGCGGCCGTTCGCCGGGCCGTCCGGCGTGGTGGCCCGGGCCGCCGCCCGGCTTGTGTTGATCTCAAGCGGTTTCGACCCGCGCGGCCTGGTCGCCGTCGACGTGGGGCACCAGGCTCGGGAGCCCGAGTACGTCGGCTCGGCCGGCGCCTTCGCCACCGGCACGCCGGACGGGCTGCGTTCCTGGCTGCGGCACTACCTGACGGCCGTGGAACTCGGCGCCGACGAGATCGCCCCCGCCGCGGCGTAACGGTCGCGCGTTGATCAGGGGTTCGGTCAAGCCGTCCCGGACCCGCGTTGATCAAGAGGTTTGCGTCAGGTTTCCGCGCTGAGCTGACGCAAATCTCTTGATCAACGCGGGTCCGGCGGAGGTTGGCGCGCCGGGGGCGCGGCGGGGTCAGACCGTCGCGGTACGGGCCCGGCGGTGCCGGCCGTACCAGGCGACGCCGATCGCGACTCCGACCCCGACGCCGATGGCGGCCGCGGCGACCGGCACGGCCGGCCGTTCGCGCAGCCGGCGCCCCAGCGGGATCGGGTGCCGGAACTCGAGGACCGGCCATGCCTGCTCGGTGGCGAGTTTGCGCAGCGCCCGATCAGGGTTGACCACGGTGGGGTGACCGACGCACTCCAGCAGCGGCCGGTCGCTGATCGAGTCGGAATAGGCGTACGACTCGGTCAGGTCGTAACCACGGTGACGGGCGAGTTCGGCGACGGCCGTGACCTTGCTGGGACCTGCGGCGTAGAACTCCACCTCGCCGCTGTACCGCCCGTCCTCGACCGTCATCCGGGTGGCGATCACGTCGGTCACGCCGAGCAGCGCTCCGATCGGGCGGACCATCTCCTCGCCGGAGGCGGACACCAGCACGACGTCCCGCCCGGCGGCACGGTGCTCCTCGATCAGCACCGCGGCCTCCGCGTAGACGTACGGGTGGATCAACTCATGCAAGGTTTCCGCGACGATCTGGCGGACCTGCTCCACCGGCCAGCCCTTGCACAGAGCGGCCAGATAATCCCTGGTCCTGGCCATGGTCTGCTCGTCCGTGCCGCCCAGCCGGAACATCAACTGGGCGTACGCGGACTTCACGACGTCACGCCGCGTAATCAGCCCATCCCGATAGAAAGGCCGGCCGAACGCCAAGGCGCTGGACTTGGCGATCACGGTCTTGTCGAGATCGAAAAAGGCGGCACTTCGGCCCACGGCGGGCAAGTCTAGTCGGATGACCGGGCGTGGGCGGGTGTCCGGGGTCACTCTCGCACGTCACAAGGGGTAAGAGCCTGATTGCCCGATCAGGTAAGGGCATGATCGCGGTCACCCACCGCAAGCATTATTTCGCAGGGTGTGGACGTGCCGGCCACTCGACGTATACAAGAGCGGTCAGGCATGCTTGTATCTAGCGACAACGCTTCACCTGGCAGCTCTCGGCGGTTGCACCCCCCGTAACCGCTGAGTGGGTTCGGCTCAACCCCCCCGGAGCCGAACCCGCAGACGACCCCCGTCACCCCCCCCGACGGGGGTCGTCTCCTCTCCGGACGAGGGACCGCCGCGAGACGGGCCGGCTGTCTGCCGCCGGCCTTCCGACACGCGGACGGTCAGTTCGCCGGCTCATCGACGGTCCAGGTCCTGGCCGGTGTGTCTCGTCGGCAGCCCGCGCCCATCAGGTCCACATCTCTCCTGGTGCACATACCAGATCGCCGGGTCGCGAGGGGGTTATCCACAGGCGGTCCCGCTATCCACAGGCCGGCTTTCCGGCGCCCCGGTCGGTCGATCGGCGGCTGAGGCTGGAGCGGTCCATCCAACCGCCGCCATGGAGGCCGCGATGTCTACCCGCACCGTCCACGCCGGACGCCGGCTCCCCCTGGTTGTCACCTCCGACACCGAACTGCTCGATGAACTGCTCCGACTGGCCGCCGTCGGCGGCATCGACGTCGAGGTAGCCACGGATGCCGCCGACGCCCGGGCCAGGTGGATCGGCCCACCGATCGTGCTTGTCGGTAACGACCAGGCGGCCTCCTGTCTCCGAGCGCGGTTGCCGCACCGGGGTCGCGTCGTGGTGGTGAGCCGGGCCGGTCACGGTGATCCGGAATGGGAGACAGCCGACCTGCTCGGCGCCGAACACGTGGCAGTGCTGCCGGCGGCGGAACCGTGGCTGGTGGACCGGCTGGGAGAGAGCCGGTCGATGTCCGAGCACCCCCAGCCGGGGCGGGTGCTGGCCGTGATCGGCGGGCGGGGTGGGGCCGGGGCGAGTGTGCTCGCCGGCTCGCTCGCCCTCACCGCCGGCCGCCGCGGCCTGCGTACGCTGCTGGTCGACGCCGATCCGCTCGGCGGTGGGCTGGACCTCGTGCTGGGCTGGGAACAGATCGAGGGTCTCCGCTGGCCGGACCTTCGCCAGGCCGACGGCCGGGTGGACGCACCCGCTCTGGTGCGAGCGCTGCCGAGCCGGGGCGACCTGGTCACCATCTCCTGGGACCGGGGTGATCCGGTGGCCCTGCCCGCGGACGCGATGGCGGCCACCCTCGACGCCGGGCGTCGCGGCCGGGACCTGGTCGTGGTGGATCTTCCCCGGCGTCTCGACGACGCTGCGGTCGTCGCCCTCCAGGCGGCCGACCGGGCGTACCTCGTCGTGCCGGCCGAACTGCGGGCCACGGCGGCGGCGGCCCGGGTCGTCGCCACCACCGTCCTGCACTGCCCGCAGCTCGCGGCGATCGTGCGTGGTCCGGCACCCGGCGGGCTCAGGGCCCGCGAGATCGCCCGGTCGCTCAACCTCCCCCTCGTCGGCACGCTGCGACCAGAGCCGGGACTGCGCCGCGCACTGGAACGCGGCGAGGCACCGGCCACCTCGGGGCGGGGACCGCTCGCGACGCTGTGTGGACGCCTCATCGACGACCTCGTCGGTGCCGCCTCGGCAGGCGCGGCGTGACCTCCGGCATCGCCGACCGGGTACGCCGGCAGTTCGCGGTCGAGGGGTCCACAGTGACACCGGCCGCGGTGGTGGCCGCCGTCCGCGCCGAGCCGTCTGCCGCCGTGCTGGGTGACACCACGCTGCTCCGGGTGGCGGCCAGGGTGCACCAGGATCTCGTTGGCGCCGGCCCGTTGGCACCGTTGCTGGCCGACTCGGAGGTCACCGACGTGCTGGTCAACGGGGTCGACGTATGGGTGGACCGGGGACACGGGTTGGAGTCCGTGCGGGTGGATCTCGGCGACCGGTCCGACGTGCGACGGCTGGCGCAGCGACTGGTCGCGGCCTGCGGCCGGCGGCTGGACGACGGAGCCCCTTACGCGGACGCCCGCCTGCCCGACGGCACCCGGCTGCACGCGGTCCTGCCGCCGGTGGCGACCGACGGCCCCTACCTGTCACTGCGCACTTTTCGGCAGCGCCCGTTCACCCTCGACGACCTGGTGCGTCGGGGCACGGTCACCGGGCCGGCCGCCGAACTGCTCGCGGCACTGGTCGCTGCCCGGCTGGCCTACCTCGTGGTCGGGGGGACGGGATCCGGCAAGACCACGCTGTTGAACACGTTGCTCGGGCTGGTTCCGTCGAATGAGCGGATCGTCCTTGTGGAGGACGCAGCCGAGCTGCGACCGGTGCATCCGCATGTCGTCGGCCTACAGACCCGGTTGTCGAACGTGGAGTCGCGCGGATCGGTGGATCTGGCGGACCTGGTTCGCCAGGCGTTGCGGATGCGACCCGACCGGTTGGTCGTCGGCGAGTGCCGAGGCGGCGAGATCGTCGATCTGCTCTGTGCTCTCAACACCGGTCATGACGGCGGTGCCGGCACCCTCCACGCCAACGAGCCGCGCGACGTGCCGGCCCGGTTGGAGGCGCTCGGGCTGCTCGGCGGCCTCCCGAGGGCGGCGTTGCACGCGCAGGTCGCGGCGGCCCTGCAGGTGCTGGTGCAGGTGCGGCGCACGACCGGGGGACGGGTCCTGGAGTCGGTGAACGTCCTGGCGCCATCGGGGCCGGACCGGATGGTCACCGTCCTTCCCGCGTGGCGCCGCAGCGTCGGAGCGGGGCCGGCCCGGGCGGCGCTCGCGCGACTCATGGCCGACCGTGGCGTACGCGTACCGGCGGCGCTGGCAGGCCGCGCCGCCGCCCCGCGCCCGGACGTGCCGGCGACCGTTTCCGAGACCGGCACACGCCCCGTCGAAGCGGCGTCCGGCGATCACTCCGTCGCGTCGGTCGCGCACGCTCAAATGCCCGGGAACGACGTCCGGGGCGGATCGTGAGCGCCATCGACCTGATTGTCACCGTGGCGGCTGCGGTCGCGGCGCTGGGCTGGTGCCTGCCCCGCCGAGTGACTGGACCGGTCGCGTTTCGAGCCGGGCAACCAGCCCCGCTGGCCGGGGTGGCCAGACGCCACGGGCCGGCGGACTCCGCCGCGGCGCGTCGCCGGCAGTTCGGTGTGCGCGGCCTTGCCTGGGTCTCGGCGTCCACAACCCGGGCGGTCGGCACGGCTATCGTGCTGACCGCCGCCATCGGGGGATTGGTCGGTGGCCCGGTGGGTGCCGTCGTGTCGGGCACCTATGCCGGCTTGACGGTGCGGGGGGTCCTGCGTGCCCGTGCCAGCCGGCGAACCAGAACCGAACGGGATCGGAGACTGGACCGGCTGAGCACCGTGGCGGCCGAGCTGCGGGCGGGAGCGCGGACACCCGTCGAGCTGCCGACAGATGCCGTCAGTGCCTCCCGACTCGATGAGTTGGCCGCGGCGGCGGTCCGGCTGGCCGAGCGGACGGGGGCGCCGTTGGCCGAGTTGCTGGAGCGCATCGAGTCCGACGCGCGGGCGATGGACCGGGCGTTGGCCGCTGCCGCGGCCCAGGCCGCTGGCGCCCGAGCAACCGGGTTGCTGCTGGCCGCCCTGCCGGTGGGCGGGCTACTGCTCGGTTACGGCATCGGCGTGGACCCCGTCCATCTCCTGCTGCACACCACGCTCGGGGCGGTGTGCGCGATCGGTGCCGTCGGGTTGCAACTTGTCGGGCTGCTCTGGACCGACCGGCTCGGTGCATTGCCTGTCCGGGTGGTCTGATGCGGCCAGAGGAACTGGTCGGATCCGCGCTGATCCTGTTGCTGGTGCTGCTGGTCGCGCGCTGGCTGGCGGCTGTGACCGGCCGAACCGCCCGTCGGCGGCTGCGGCGGCTGCGGATCGGACCCACCAGCGCCCGGGACGTGATCGGGCCAGCTGTCGAGGCGCCAGCCGGGGACGCCAGCCATCGCTGGATCCGGCCAGACCGGATCCGCCTGGTGACAGCGGTATTCGGGGTGAGCGTCGCGCTGGCGCTGGGCGGATCGCTCGGTGCGTTCACCGGTGCCGTCCTCGCGGTCGGGGCCGATCACGTGCTGCGCCGAGTCGAGCCGTCCGAAGTCCGCGCCCGGCGGCGCCGGGAGGCGGCCGACCTTCCGCTCGCCACCGACCTCGTCGCCGCCGCATTACGTGCGGGTGCGCCCGTGGACCGTGCGGTGACGGCTGTCGCGGAGACGCTCGGCGGCCCGCTCTCCGAGCGGATGCACCGGGTCGGACGGACGCTGCGGCTTGGCGGCGAACCCGAGGAGGCATGGGCCCACCTCGGCCACGTGGACGGAGCTGACCGAGTCGCCGCTGCGGCGATCCGCTCGGCGACCAGCGGCGCGTCCCTCGCCGGCACACTGCTCCGGATCGCCGACGACCTGCGAGCCGATCGGGCCACCGCTGCCGAGGCGGCAGCCCGGCGGGCCGGTGTGTTGATCGTGCTGCCGCTGGGTCTGTGCTTCCTGCCCGCCTTCATACTCGCCGGCCTGGTGCCGGTGATCGTCGCCGTGCTCGGCGACGTCCTGTGAGTACTCAAGAGACGAGGAGCACCATCGTGCGCAAGCTGATCGACCGTCTGCGACCCGACGACGGGATGAACACCGCCGAGTACGCCGTCGGTACGCTGGCCGCCGTCGCCTTCGCCGGCATCCTGCTGAAGGTGCTGACGTCGGGCCACGTCCAGGCGGCGTTGACGGCCGTGATCGACCGGGCGTTCAAGTGACCCGGCGCCGGCAGGCCGGCCCCGGCGACCGAGGGTCGTTCACCGCAGAGCTGGCAGCCGGCCTGCCGGCGCTGGTGTTGTTGATGCTGACCGGCCTGACGGCCGTCAACGCGGTCACCGTCCGGACAGAGTGCCTGGACACGGCCCGGGATATGGCGCTGGCCGTCGCCCGGGGCGACGAGCGAGGTCGTGACGCGGGCGAGACGGCCCCGCCCGGAGCCACGTTGTCGGTCAGCGTCGAGGGCGAACTGGTTCGGGTGACCGTCGAAGCGCCGGTGCGTGCGCTCGGTACTCCGCTTCCGGGCACCCGTGTCACCGCCACCGCCATCGCGGCGGTCGAGCCGGGAACGGTGGCCGGGCCAGAGACGGCGGTTGAGCCGGGAACGGCTGCCGGGCCAGAGGCGGAGGCGAGCCGATGAACTGGCGCCGTAACAGACGGGCCGGCATCCCCCATCCCGGTGGGGCCACCCGGGACCGGGGGAGCGCGTCTCTCTGGCTGCTCATGGTCGGCCTGCTGCTTGTGGCCGCGGGGCTGACCGGTGCGGCGGTGGGTACCGCGCGAATGGCGAACAGACAGGCCCAGGTCGCAGCCGATCTGGGAGCTCTGGCCGGCGCCGTCCGGGTGGCGGACGGGAAGGCGGCTGCCTGCCGTCGAGCGGTCGAACTCGTGGCGTTGAACAACGGCCGGTTGGTCTCGTGTCAGACCGACGGGCTGGACGTGACTGTCACCGCGTCGGTGACCACGACGCCGCTGCCTGGCCTCCGTCGTGTGGCGCGAGCCGCCGCCCGCGCGGGACCGGTGCGCACGACGGCGGCCGGCGGTCCCGCCGCGAGACACCGGGTAGGTCACAGTTGGCGGGCAGCTTCCGCTGACCGTGAACGGACGCGCGTCGGGCGAGGAACGCCCATCCAGGTCCATCGGACTGACGCGCGCCCGTCCGGGTCAGCGGCCCTGCAGCGCGTCCAGGGCGACGGCCATCGCGATGACCAGACGCCGGTCGAGCTGAGGGTGGTTGATGTCAATGGTGTACCGGTCGCGCAGCCCCCACTTCTTCACCACCGAGAACGCCACCTGGCCGTTCATCGTGAAGTCGAAGTGGTAAGGCAGCCAGGACAGCGAGTCGACGAACCGGCGGAGCAGTGCCACCGGGAGGCTCCGCTCCTGACCCACCGCGACACCCAGGCCGGGCTGCTCGACGTGCCAGGTCGAACGCAGCAGGGAGGCCTTCCAGTCCTTGCGGAACAGGCCGATCGGCGACCCGCCGGCATCGGTGACGTCGTACGTGGCACCGAGGTCCATCACCTGCCGTGCCTTGAAGCCGAGGACCGGCTGCTGCTTTCTGTCGTCGGTGTAGAGGGTCACCTGCTCCTTGAACGCGAGCCGCTTCTGCTGAGCGAACGCGAGTAGTCCGCCCTCGGACCCGTCCGGGGCGACGGCGTGTACCTCGTACTGGTTGACCATCATCCGGATCCGTTGACGGATGAGAAGCTGCCGCTGGGCCTGCAACTGGGCGAGATCCATGTGTACTCCTTGGTGGTTGTCCGCGCGGGAGTCTCGCACAACGCGGGCGATGTCGCGGACCCACCTGACCTGGCCTCGGGGGCGGGGCCTGGCCGAGTTCGACGCCGCCATAACGACAGGCCGAACAAAGTCGTTGATGCAGTCGAGCGGAGATCCGCCACGCATTTGTCGACTTTCGGTGGACGTGAAACGGCTGACCGTACGCAGGACGGGTGGGCACCGCGCATGACGAGTTCAAAAGGTGAGGGCGACGGTACTGCTCAGGGGCGGTCCGATGCCGCGTCGGGAGATGCCGCGCCGGACGGACAGGTCGGTCGTCCATCGCCGACCGCACCGTGGCGGCCGCCCGGTGCGGTTCCGGGGCGGCCCACGCCCCCGCCCGGAGGGCTAGCGCCTCGACACGGACCCGGACCGAAACGAGCGGCGAGAAACCCGTGGCGTTCGTTCAGCCTCACGCTGATCGTCGTCCTGCTGGCACTGGCCGGATGGACCGGCTTCCTCTGGATGGACCGCTCCGGCGAGCCGAAGGTGACCCAACCGACGCCATCCGGATCTGTCCCCAGCCCCACGGGGTCCCCGGCGTCGCCGTCGCCGTCGCCCGTCGAGCTGGCGCCCGTTTCGTACGAGGGCCAGTTCAGCATCGACGAACGCACCAAGGACCTGGATCTGGATCCGCCGGCCCGCGCCCCCGCCAGAAACGGTGGTGATCTTCTGTGGGACGAGAACCTCGGTCTGCGCGCCACCGACGGCGTCAAGATCGGCCTCTGGCGTGACCGGGAACAGCCCACCTACGAACAGTGCTCGGTCGCGGCCCGGGCTGCCGCTCTCACCCGGGCGGAACTCGACGAGGGCCACGTGGCCTGCGTGCGCACGAACGGTGGAGGCGTGGCCCGGCTGCGGGTGACAAGCGTCGAGGACCGCTCCTACAGCTTCACCGCGACGATCTGGCGCATGCGCGAAGACTGACGGCACCGGCCGCCGGCTCGGCGCGCGGTGCCGCGAAGATCAGTCGGATTCGGCAGCCGGCTCGCCGGGGAGGTTGGCCAGCACCACGTCCAGCAGGGTCACCGCTTCGGGCTTGGCCAGCGGATTGTTCCCGTTGCCGCATTTCGGAGACTGCACGCACGAGGGGCAGCCCGTCTCGCAGCCGCACTCGACGATCGCGTCCCGGGTGGCCCGCAGCCAGCCAGACGCGGCATGGTATGCCCGCTCGGCGAATCCGGCGCCGCCCGTGTGCCCGTCGTACACGAACACGGTCGGCGCCTCGGTGTCCGGATGCAGGGCCGTGGAGAGCCCACCGATGTCCCAGCGGTCGCAGGTGGCCACCAGCGGCAGCAGACCGATCGCGGCATGTTCGGCGGCGTGCAGCGCCCCCGGCACCTCCGCCGGATCCACCCCGGCCGCCGTCAGCGACCGCGGTGACACCGTGAACCACACCGCCACCGTGCGCAGCTCGCGAACCGGCAGGTCGAGCGGCCGGGTGTCCAGCACCTCGCCGGTGGCGATCCGGCGTCGCTGGTAGGAGACAACCTGGCTGGTCACGTCCACCTCGCCGAGGAACAGCCCGACCGGTCCCGCGTCCACATAAGACCGCACGGACGCCACCGACAACGAGGTGACGTCGCGGGCGTGTGTCGACCAGTCCGGCTCCTCCGCGTGCACCAACGCGCAGGCGCCCTCCAGGTCCAGCTCGTCCACCAGGTACGAAACGCCCTGGTGCAGGTAGACGGCGCCGGGATGGACGAGAACGTGCGAGGACGACTCCTCCACGGTGCCGAGCAGCCGGCCGGTCGCCGACTCGACCACGCAGATCGGCGTCCCGCCGGTGCCGCGTAGGTCCACCTCGGGGCGTCCGGTGTGGCGCCAGTACCAGCCGGTCGGGCGCCGGCGCAGCGCCCCGGACTCGGTCAACGCCGCCACCGCCGCGGGTGCGGCCGGGCCGAACAACTCCAGGTCGGTCTCGGTGAGCGGTGCTTCGACCGCCGCACAGCACAGCTGTGGCCCCAACACGTACGGGTTGCCCGGGTCCAGGACGGTTGCCTCCACAGGTCGTCCGAACAGTGCCTCCGGATGGTGTACCAGGTAGGTGTCCAGCGGATCGTCGCGGGCGATCAGGACCGCCAACGCCTCCCGGCCGGATCGGCCGGCCCGTCCGGCCTGCTGCCAGAGGGAGGCCCGGGTGCCGGGATAACCGCAGATCAGCACGGCGTCCAGCCCGGTCAGGTCGACGCCGAGCTCCAGTGCGTTCGTCGACGCCAGGCCCAGCAGTTCGCCGGAGAGCAGCGCCCGTTCCAGCTCCCGACGCTCCTCCCGCAGATAGCCGGCCCGGTAGGCGGCGACTCGCCGGCCGAGGCCGGGTACCGCCTCGTCCAACGATCGCCGGGCGGCCGTCGCGATCACCTCGGCGCCACGCCGGGAGCGGACGAACGCCAGCGTCCGGGTGCCGGTGGCAACCAGGTCGCTCAGCAGGTCCGCCGTCTCCCGCAGCGCCGACCTGCGGACCTGGGCCAGGTCGCCGCCCGGCACGAGGTGCCCGGGGCTCGGATCCGGCCGGTCCGCGGACCGGCCGGTACTCGCGGAAGCACCGGTACCCGGGGGTCCGTCGAGACGCGCGCCCGTGCCGGCATCCACGACCGTGTCGGTGTCCACGACCGTGTCGGTGTCCACGACCGTGTCGGCATCCACGACCGTGCCGGTGTTCCGGGTCGCGCCGGGTTCCGGCGGCAACAGTGGCGGCTCCCACAGCGCGAAGGTCACGCCGCCGCGCGGCGCGGTGTCCTCCGTGACCGCCGTGACGGGTAACCCGATGAGCCGTCCGGCGGTCCCGGCGGGATCACCGGCCGTGGCCGAGGCGAGCACGAAGGTCGGGCCGCGTCGTGCCGCCCAGTCCCGGCGGGAAGCGAAAGCGGCTCCGGCCGGGAGCGGGGCCACGCCGGTGATCCGGCCGGCTCTCGCTGGACGGACCTCTCCCGCTCCGCCGCCCGGGCCTGTGGTGCCATCCGGGCCCGCGGCGGCCAGGGCGCCCGGAGCCAGCGGGCCTGCGGTGCCATCCGGGCCCGTGGTGCCACCCGGGCCCGGCCCGGGACGGCCGTACCGGTCGGCCTGGCGGCGCAGCCGGCGCAATACGTGCGCGACGTGTGAGCCGAACACACCCCGGTACGTGTGGCACTCGTCCACCACGACGTACGCCAACCGGCGCAGGAACGCCGACCAGCGGGCGTGTCCGGGCAGGATGCCGTGGTGGAGCATGTCGGGGTTGGTCAGCAGGAACCTGGAGTGCTGCCGGATCCACTCCCGCTCGGCCTGCGGGGTGTCACCGTCATAGCAGGCCGGGCGTACCCCGTCGAGCCCCAACTCGGCGACGGCACGCAACTGGTCGGCGGCGAGCGCCTTGGTCGGCGCCAGGTAGAGCACCGTGGCACGCGGATCGGCGAGCAGGGTGGACAGGGCCGGCAGTTGGTAGGCCAGGGACTTGCCCGAGCCGGTGCCGGTGGCGACCACGACGTGACTGCCCGCGTACGCGAGGTCGGCCGCCTCGGCCTGATGCCGCCAGGGGGCGACGACCCCGCGCTCGACCAGCGCCTTCCGCAGTTCGTCCGGTACCCAGTACGGCCAGTCGGCCGAGGTCCCGGCGCTGGCGGCGACCCGTTCGACATGGGTGACCGGGTCGCCGGTGGACCGTGCCCGCAACTGACGCAGCAGCCCCTCCGGATCCGGGTCGATCCGGGCGCCTCGGGGTTCGGCGGCCGCTGATGTCACGTCCTGCACTCTCGCACTACCGGTGGGCCAGCGGCCAGCGGGGTGCGTAGCCGGGCCGGAGTGGGTAAGGAGCGAACGCCCCCGGTGCCACCCGAGCGTTCGGCGGCCGTCCGATGCGTCCCAGGTCGGCCGAGTGGTTAGATGCCCAGGAGCACCATCGACGCCGGCGGGGACGCCCCGGTCGGCCCAGGCCGCAGGCCGCAAGCTCGCAAGGAGGATCGGATGGAGCTTTCGCTGACGACCCGCACCGTCGGCGACCACACGGTGCTGGAGGTCGGCGGCGAGGTGGATGTCTACACCGCTCCCCGGCTTCGGGAACGGCTCGTCGAGTTGATCGATGACGGTGCCCGTAAGGTCGTCGTGGATCTCGGACGGGTGGACTTCCTCGACTCGACCGGTCTCGGCGTGCTGGTCGGCGCGCTCAAGCGGTTACGCACCGTGCAGGGCACGTTCGGCCTGGTGTGCGACAAGGAGCCGTTGCTCAAGATCTTCCGGATCACCGCACTGGACCAGGTGTTCCCGATCTATCCCACGGTGGACGCGGCGATGGCGGCCGACTCCGCCGGTCCCGGCGCGTGATGTCGACGGTCCGGCTGTCCTTCTCTCCGGCGCCGGTGCACGTGCGGACCGCCCGGCTCGTCGGGGTTGCGGTGGCCCGCAGGGCCGGCGTTGCCGAGGAGCTGCTCGACGAGGTCCGGTTGGCGATCGGCGAGGCGTGCACCCGGGCGGTGGCGCTGCATCGCCAGTACGGCCTGCCTGACCTCGTCGACGTGGAGATGAGTGACCAGGGCAGCTACACGGTACGGGTGATCGACCGGGCGCCGGTCGAGGCCGGGCTGGGACTGGCGGCGTTACCGCCGGACGAGTTGGCGGACGAGTCGTTGACCGACGAGGCGCTGACCACCGGCGTGGGATTTGCCCTGCTCGCCGGCTTCGTCGAGGACCTCTCGGTGCGCCCGGTCGAGATGGGCATCGGCACCGAGGTGCGGATGGTGTGGCCGGTCGGTCGAAAACCATAACCACCGAGAAGTCGTTAACACAATGATGAAGATCATCGGGACACGGTGCGGGCTGGGTGTGACCTGAGACACCGGCGAGGGCTAGAGTACCCGGGGTGATCAGCAAGTGCCCTGGTCCCGCGCGTGCGGGACCGGGTCGTTGCTCCCTGCGTGTGTCGCCGGGCCCGTACCTTCGCGGTCCGGCGCGACTGTTTCGGTACAGGAGGACATAGATGTCCGGGACCTTGGTCGCCGCTGACGGCGGCGTGTCCCTCACCGGTGGGAATCTGACCTACGTCGTCATCGCCGCGGTCATCGCGTTGGTGGCGCTCGGGTTCGCCGGCGCCCTCTCCAGGACGGTGCTGGCAGCCGGCAAGGGAACTCAACGGATGCAGGAGATATCCGGGGCCGTCCAGGAGGGCGCCTCGGCCTACCTGCTCCGCCAGTTCAGAACCCTCGCGATCTTCGTCGTCGTCGCGGTCGTCCTGCTCTTCCTGCTGCCGGTGCACGACACCGCCGGCAGCGAGACCGGGGTGAAGATCGGTCGATCGCTGTTCTTCGTGGTCGGCGCGGTGTTCAGCGCCCTCATCGGCGGCCTCGGGATGGCGCTGGCCACCCGGGCGAACCTGCGGGTCGCGGCGGCGGCCCGGGAAGCCACCGGCGGGCGCGAGGCGGCCATGAAGGTGGCCTTCCGGACCGGCGGTGTGGTCGGCTTCCTCACCGTCGGTCTCGGCCTGCTCGGCGCGGCGCTCGTCGTGATCATCTACAAGGGTGACGCGCCCACGGTGCTGGAGGGCTTCGGCTTCGGTGCCGCCCTGCTCGCCATGTTCATGCGGGTCGGCGGCGGCATCTTCACCAAGGCCGCCGATGTCGGCGCCGACCTGGTCGGCAAGGTCGAGCAGGGCATTCCCGAGGACGACCCGCGCAACGCCGCCACCATCGCCGACAACGTGGGCGACAACGTCGGTGACTGCGCCGGCATGGCGGCCGACCTGTTCGAGTCGTACGCCGTCACGCTTGTCGCCGCACTGATCCTCGGCCGGGCCGCGTTCGGCGAGGAGGGCCTGGTCTTCCCGCTGATCATCTCCACCATCGGGGTGCTGGTGGCGATCGTCGGGGTCTTCCTCACCCGACTGCGGGCCAGCGACAAGTCCGGCCTCACCGCGATCAACCGGGCGTTCTACCTGTCGGCCGTCATCTCCGCGGTGCTGGTGGCGATCGCTGCCTTCCTGTACCTGCCCAGCACCTTCGCCGGGTTCGCCGGTTCGTCGATCGAGAACGTGGACCGGGACCCCCGGCTCGTGGCGATCGGCGCGGTGGTCATCGGTATCGTGCTGGCCGCCGCCATCCAGGCGCTCACCGGCTACTTCACCGAGACCGACAAGCGTCCGGTGCGGGACATCGGCAAGACGTCGCTTACCGGTCCGGCCACCGTGATCCTCGCCGGCATCAGCGTCGGGCTGGAGTCGGCCGTCTACTCGGCGCTGCTCATCGGTGCCGGCGTCTTCGGCGCGTTCCTGCTCGGTGGCACCTCGATCACGTTGAGCCTGTTCGCCGTGGCGCTGGCCGGGACCGGTCTGCTCACCACGGTCGGTGTGATCGTGGCGATGGACACCTTCGGCCCGATCTCGGACAACGCCCAGGGCGTCGCCGAGATGTCCGGTGACATCGACGAGGCCGGCGCGCGGACCCTCACCGAGCTGGACGCCGTCGGCAACACCACCAAGGCGATCACCAAGGGCATCGCGATCGCCACGGCGGTGCTGGCGGCGACCGCGCTGTTCGGCTCGTACACCGACACGCTCGGGATCTCGTACGCCGACGCCGGGGTGCAGAACGTGGGCGGGGAAATCCTGAACGCGCTGAACGTGGCCAACCCGCGCAACCTGGTCGGCCTCATCATCGGCGCCGCCGTCGTCTTCCTCTTCTCCGGATTGGCGATCAACGCGGTGTCCCGGTCGGCGGGTGCCGTGGTGATGGAGGTCCGTCGGCAGTTCCGGGAGCTGCCCGGGATCATGGACGGAAGCCAGCGGCCGGAGTACGGCAAGGTGGTCGACATCTGCACCCGGGACGCGCAGCGCGAGCTGATGACCCCCGGTCTGCTTGCCATCATGGCCCCGATCGCGGTCGGGTTCGGTCTCGGGCCGGGCGCCCTGGCGTCCTATCTGGCCGGTGCCATCGGTGCCGGTACGCTGATGGCGGTGTTCCTGGCCAACTCCGGTGGTGCCTGGGACAACGCTAAGAAGCTGGTGGAGGACGGCCACCACGGCGGCAAGGGCTCCGAGGCCCACTCCGCCACGGTGATCGGTGACACCGTCGGTGACCCGTTCAAGGACACCGCCGGCCCCGCGATCAACCCGCTGATCAAGGTGATGAACCTCGTCTCGCTGCTGATCGCGCCGGCCGTGGTGGCGTGGAGCGTGGGCGAGGACAAGAACACCCCGCTGCGCATCGGGATCGCGGTGATCGCCGCGCTGGTCATCGTGCTGGCCGTGGTGTGGAGCAAGCGGAAGCCGGTCGCCATGGACGAGTCCGATGGCGGCGGCACCGGCACCGGCCGGCCTGACCAGCGGCCGGAGACCGTGAGCGCCTGACCGCTGCCAGGAAGGGCCCCTTCTGTCAGGAGGGGCCCTTCCTGGCCCGGAGGTAGACCTACTTCCTCCCGATTAGGCCGCTCCGCGTAGCGGGGCGACAGGGACCAACCCGGCGGGACACCGGTCGGTCGAGGCCGCGTGGCTTGCGGCCGAACCCGGCGGTCGCCTGGGCATCCCGGGATGTCCTGCCGAAGCCGTACGCTGCAACGCATGCGTACCCCCGGCCCGTCCGCCGTTCCCCTCGCGGCGGTGCTTCTCGCCGTTGCCCTCCTGGTGGGCGCGTGCGGTGCGGGCCCCAGTCCGCGGGCTTGGGCGGCGTCGGTCTGCCAGGCGCTGGGGCCGTGGCGGACCGAGATCAACAACTTGACCAGCGTGACTCAGCAGCAGATCACCGCGAAGACCACCCCGGCCCAGGCCAAGGAGAACCTGGTCCGGCTGATGGCCGGCGCCGAGCGGGCCACCGAGACCGCCCGCGAGCAGGTGGCGGGAGCGGGGGTGCCGGACGCCGACCAGGGCGAGGTCGTTTCCCGCGGTTTCATCGCCTCGCTGACCGCGGTGCGGGACGCGTACGGCAAGGCGAAGACCTCGATCGAGGAGCTGAGCATCGATCAGCCGGCCGTCTTCTACGACGGGGTGCAGGCGGTGATGGAGACTCTGAACACGGACTACCGGGCGAGCGCGGTGGACACCAGCAAGCTGAACTCTGAAGAACTCGAGCGGGCCTTCGACGAGGTTCCGGAGTGTCGCTGACGCCGCCCGACGAGTCGAACCCGCCGGCCCTGTTCGCACCGCCGCCGGGGGCGGAGCGATCGGCATCGGCGAGCCGGGGAGCGTCCCCGGAGCGGGGAGCGTCAACGGCGGGGCCGCGCGGTTCGACGGCCGCGCGCGGTTCGACGGCGGGGCCGCGCGGTTCGACGGCCGCGCGCGGTTCGACGGCGGGGCCGCGCGGTTCGACGGCCGCGCGCGGTTCCCCGGCGACGGGCGACGCGCAGCGTACGGCAGCCCGGCGGTCCGACCCGGCCGACGAGCCCGGCCGGCAGCCGTCCCTGTTCGGGGTGGCGGCCGTCGAGCCGTCGCCGGACGACCTGGATGGCCTGCTCGCCGGCCCCGGCCAGGTGGTCCGCATGGGTGGGACGGCCCGGGTCTCGGTCGAGGTGGCGGATGCCTGGCGGGTGCATGTGCTGGTCGCCGAACTGCGGCATCGGGGGTTGACGACGAGTTGGGCACACACGGCGGAACGACGGTTGGCCGTCCGTACGGCGTACACGGCAACCCTCACCCCGCTGGCGAGGAGCTGGCTGCGGGACACCGGGAAGCGCCCGCCCGACGGGTTCCACCTGGGCGGTGCGCGGCTGCGGTTGTGGGTGGCCGCGGCGGGCGTCCCCGACCCGTCGGGCTTCGTGCTCGGGCTCGGTCTCGCCGACGAGCCGTGCTGGGCACCGGTGGGTGCCGCCCTGGCGGCCGTCGGACTCCCCGCCGAGCTGCTGGCTCCGAGCGGCGGCGGACCGGCGTACCGGATCGAGGGCCGGCGTGCGGTGGCACGACTGGCCGAGTTGGTGGGTGAGCGGCCGGCGGCGGCCCCGCCCGCACGGTGGCCGGGCGGCGCCTGACGGGACAGGGCCGGGAGCGGCGACCGCCCGGCGCCACGACGTCGACCGACGGCGGAGCGGTTCGGTGTCTGGCCGCTCCGACGGGCGGCATTCCATCGACAGCTGTCTGATCATGGACAGTCCGTGGTGTGATTTGACCCGGAAAGCGCGCCGCCGGGCCACCTCGACGGACAGTGATCCGCTCGGAGCGGCCCGCCGAGCCCGTTCGGCGGTGTACGGTGTCGCCGTTGCGACCGCCGCGTTGCGGGTCGCCGCTGGTGCGTGTTACCGCAGCTCAACGGCTTGTCAACGGCCCGAGGAACGAGTGAGCCGGCAAGCGCGTTACGTTGGACGCGCGGTCCGCCGGCCGACCAGCGGGATCGGTGGGCGCGGGGACGATGGCGATCGCCGGCCGGCGATCGACGCGGCGGACGCCCGATCGGCGGCCAGGGTGGCCCGCCGGACAGCGCAAACAGGAGTGAGGTCGGGGAGAAACGTGCCGAGCAACGCCAGGAGCACCCGTCTGGTCATCGTCGAGTCACCGGCGAAGGCCAAGACGATCTCGGGCTATCTCGGCCCGGGGTACGTCGTCGAGGCCAGCTTCGGCCACGTCCGCGACCTGCCGCGCAACGCCGCGGAGGTGCCCTCCGGGTACGAGGACAAGCCGTGGGCCCGGCTCGGTGTCGACGTGGACAACGGCTTCACCGCCCTCTACGTGGTCTCCCCGGACCGGAAGAAGCAGATCACCAAACTCCGTTCGCTGGTGAAGGAGGTAGACGAGGTCTTCCTCGCCACCGACGAGGACCGCGAGGGTGAGGCGATCGCCTGGCACCTGGTGGAGACCCTCAAGCCCAAGGTGCCGGTGCGGCGGATGGTCTTCCACGAGATCACCAAGCCGGCGATCCAGGCCGCCGTGGCCAACCCCCGGGAGATCGACAGGGACCTGGTGGACGCCCAGGAGGCCCGGCGGATCCTGGACCGGCTGTACGGCTACGAGGTCTCCCCGGTGCTGTGGCGCAAGGTGCGCAGCGGGCTGTCCGCGGGGCGGGTGCAGTCGGTGGCCACCCGGATCGTGGTGGAGCGCGAGCGGCAGCGGATGGCCTTCCGCACCGCCGAGTACTGGGACATCCAGGCCACCCTCGCCGTCCGCGACGCCCGTGAGGGCCCACGCACCTTCAACGCCACGCTGGTGGCGCTGGGCGATGACCGGATCGCCACCGGCAAGGACTTCGAGCCGACCACAGGCCGGGTCCGTCCCGGCGCCGGGGTCACCCACCTCGACGAGGCCGGCGCCAGGGGGCTGGCCGCCCGGCTGGACGGGCAGCCGTTCACCGTCACCCGGGTCGAGGAGAAGCCCTACCGGCGGCGGCCGTACGCGCCGTTCATCACCTCCACGCTCCAGCAGGAGGCGGCCCGCAAGCTGCGGTTCTCGTCCCAGCAGACGATGCGCACCGCGCAGCGGCTCTACGAGAACGGCTACATCACCTACATGCGGACCGACTCGGTAAACCTCTCGGAGACCGCGATCGCCGCCGCCCGACGGCAGATCGCCGAGCTGTACGGCGACCGCAGCGTGCCCCCGGAGCCGCGCCGCTACAAGGGCAAGGTGAAGAACGCGCAGGAGGCGCACGAGGCGATCCGTCCCGCCGGGGACACCTTCCGAACGCCGGGTGACCTGGCAAAGGAGCTGTCCGGCGAGGAACTCCGGCTCTACGAGCTGATCTGGCGGCGGACCATCGCCTCACAGATGACCGACGCTGTCGGGTCGAGCGTTTCGGTGCGGATCCGGGCGGTGTCCAACGCCGGCGAGGAAGCCGACTTCGCGGCCACCGGCAAGACCATCACCGACCCGGGCTTCCTCCGGGCGTACGTGGAGTCGTCCGACGACGAGAACGCCGAGGCCGAGGACGCGGAGCGCCGGTTGCCGACGCTGACCAGGGACCAGCCGCTGACCGCCGAGCAGTTGGCCGCCCAGGGCCACCACACCCAGCCGCCCTCGCGCTACACCGAGGCGTCGCTTGTCAAGGCGCTTGAGGAACTGGGCATCGGCCGGCCCTCCACCTACGCGTCCATCATGCAGACGATCCAGGACCGGGGGTACGTGAGCCGGCGCGGCCAGGCGCTGGTCCCGTCCTTCCTCGCGTTCGCCGTGGTCGGTCTGCTGGAACGGCACTATCCACGGCTGATCGACTACAACTTCACCGCCAGCATGGAGAACGAGCTTGACGAGATCGCCGGGGGCGACCACGCGGCGGTGGACTTCCTCACGGCGTTCTATTTCGGGGACTCCCGGGGCGGCGCCGGTGACGAGCAGATCGCCCGGTCCGGTGGCCTGAAGAAGATGGTCACCGAGAACCTGAGCGACATCGACGCTCGCAGCGTCAACTCGATCCCGCTGTTCCGCGACGACGACGGTCGCGAGGTGGTGGTCCGGGTCGGCCGGTACGGCCCGTACCTGCAGCGGATCCCGACCGGCGCGGCACCGGAACCGGCGGACGAGGGCGGTGCCGAGGACCGGGTCACCATCCCGGAGGCACTGGCGCCCGACGAACTCACCCCGGAGAAGGTCAACGAACTGTTCCTCGGCGGTGGCGGTGAGCGCAAGCTCGGCGAGCACCCCGAAACCGGCGAGCCGATCCTGCTCAAGTCCGGCCGGTTCGGCCCGTACGTCTCCACGGGTGACCGCAACTCGTCGCTGCTGCGTTCGCAGTCACCCGACTCGCTCACCCTGGCCGACGCGTTGCGGCTGCTGAGCCTGCCCCGGGTGGTGGGGGTGGACCCGGAGGGCAACGAGGTGCTGGCCAACAACGGCCGGTACGGCCCGTACGTCAAGCGTGGTGACGAGTTCCGTTCGCTGGACGGCGAGGAGAAGCTGTTCACGGTGACGCTGGAGGAGGCGCTGGCGTTGCTCGCCGCGCCGAAGACCCGGCAGCGCCGAGCGGCGGCGCCGCCGTTGCGGGAGATGGGTGTCGATCCGCTGACGGAGAAGCCGCTGGTCATCAAGGACGGCCGGTTCGGCCCGTACGTGACCGACGGGGAGTCCAACGCGTCGCTGCGGCGTGGCCAGACGCCGGAGGCACTCAGCATCGAGGAGGCTTCCGAGATGCTGGCCGAGAAGCGTGCGAAGGGTCCGTCGCCGCGCAAGAAGGCCACCAAGAAGGCGGCGGCGAAGAAAGGCACCACCGCGAAGAAGGCGGCGGGTGAGGGTGTGGCCGCGAAGAAGACCGCCGCCAAGAAGGCAGCCGCCGGTAAGTCGACGGCGAAGAAGGCGGCGGCCGTCAAGAAGACGCCGACGAAGAAGACCGCCGCGAAGAAGGCAGCGCCCGCGAGGGCCAGCGCGGCGCGATCCGCGGATCAGGATTAGGGCCTGAGCCAGAGCCCCTGGGCGGCCGGCGGCGAAGTAGACACGGGCTTCAGTTCCGGCAGTCGCGTGACCGGGACGTCGCCGCGGGCGACCGGGCGGACACTGTGCGCGTACTGTGTCCGCATGTCCGGATCGATGGTGACCCGAGCGGGGTCGCCGCGCGGCGCCATTGTCGCGGTGCTGGTCCTGGTCCTCGCCAGCGGTTGCGCGCCGGCGGACCGGTCGACGGTGCGCTGGTCCGCGGGTGCGGCTCCGAGCGTCTCGCCGACAACGGCCGTCGCGGGGGGCGAGGTCGCTTCCCCGTCGGGAGGGTCGAGCGCGGCTGGTCCGGCCGGCGACACACCTGGCCCGGTCGGCACGGACGGACCCGGCGTGGCCGCTTCCGGTGGTCCGTTGGGTACGGACGCCGCAGGCCGACGGGTGGTCCGCATCCTCGGCGCGGGTGACATTCTGGTGCACCCCGCGCTCACCGAGCAGGCGCGCCTGGACGCGCGGCGGTCCGCTCGGCGCGGTCTCGACTTCGCTCCGATGTTCGCCGGCGTGACGCCGCGGATCCGCGCTGCCGACCTGGCCCTGTGCCATCTGGAGACACCACTGGGCGAGGCGGCCGGGCCGTTCGCCGGCTACCCGAGGTTCAACGCGCCGCCGCAGGTGCTCGACGCGGTCCGGTGGGCCGGCTTCGACGGGTGCTCCACCGCCTCCAACCACACCCTGGACCAGGGGTCGACCGGAGTCCAGCGCACCGTGGCGGCGCTCGACGCTGCCGGACTCGGCCACACCGGCAGCGCGGCCAGCGGGAAGGGCGCGGCGGCCCCGAAGATCTACCAGGTGGGCGGTGCCGACGGCGTCCGGGTGGCTCACCTGTCGTACACGGCGAGTCTCAACGGACTTCGGCGGCCGAGGGGCCGGGAATGGCTGGTCAACGTCATCAACCCGGCGGCGATCCGGGCCGAGACGCGCCGGGCCCGGGCGGCCGGCGCCCAGATCGTGGTCCTCAGCCTGCACTGGGGGACCGAATACCAGCACCGGCCGGACGCGGCGCAGCGCCGGTGGGCCCGGCAGTTGGCCGGTTCCGGAGTGGACCTGATCCTCGGCCACCACGCGCACGTCGTGCAGCCGGTGACCCGGGTCGCCGGCACCTGGGTGGGGTACGGGATGGGCAACGAGATCGCCCGACACTCCCGACCGGTCGACGCCAACCGGGAAGGACTGATGGTCCAGGCCACCTTCGCCGAGGTGGGCCCGGGGAGGTGGGCCGTCGACCGGGTCGAGGTGATCCCGACCTGGGTGGACCTCGCCCCGGACATCCGACTCGTGGACCTGCCGGCCGCGCTGGCCGATCCTGGTGTTCCGGCCGACCGACGGCGGGTCTACCAGGCCTCGTACCAGCGGATCCGGCAGGTCGTGCTGGCCGAGGGGCCAGGCGCCGCGGTGGTCACGCGTTAGCTACGGTCCGAGCACCCGATCGGTGTACGCGTTGCCGAACACCCGGTCCGGGTCGAGCCGGTCGCGTACCGCGAGGAAGTCGTCGAACCTCGGGTACGCCGGGCGGAGCGACGCGGCTTCCCGGTAGTGCAGCTTGCCCCAGTGCGGGCGACCCGCCAGCTCGGTGGCGACCCGTTCGAACGCCCGGAAGTACGGCTCGTAGGGCATCCCGACGTACTGGTGAATGGCCACGTACGCGGACTCCCGTTGGTAGCCGTGGGAGAGCCAGATGCCGTCCGGCGCGGTGAACCGTACCTCCACCGGGAAGAGCACCCGGAACGGCAGGTCGTCGATGATCCGGCGCAGCGCGGCCAGCGCCTCGGGCAGGGCGGCCCGCGGCATGCCGTACTCCATCTCCACGAATCGGACCCGCCGGGGCGTACAGAAGATCCGGTCGGACCGGCCGGTGTAGACGCGGGCGGTGAGGGCTCGCGCGGACACCGCGCTGATGGTCGGGACCAGCCCGGGGACGGTCCGCCCGAGCCGGCAGGCGCCGGCGAACGCCGTGTTCGCCAGGAACTCGTCGTCCAGCCAGCCGCGCAGCCGGGACAGCGGCCGGTCGTCCAGCGGAACGCGGTTATTGATCTTGACTTGGACCCGGTCGGTGTAGGGAAACCAGTAGAACTCGGCGTGCTCGTTGCCCTCGATCAGGTCGGTGAGGCCGGCGAGCGTGTCGGACAGGGGTGCCGGCCGTTCCTCCGCCCGGAGCACGAACGCGTCCACGCAGCGCAGGGTCACCGCGACGACCGCACCAAGTACGCCGAGGCCGACCTGGGCGGCGGCGAAGATGTCCGGCCGCTCGGTGGCCGAGCACCGGATCACCTCGGCGGTGCCACTGACCACTGTGAGTTCCTCGACGAAGGTGGCCAGGCAGCCGTACCGGGCTCCGGTGCCGTGAGTGCCCGTGGCGACCGCGCCGGCGATCGTCTGCTCGTCGATGTCACCGAGGTTGGGCAGCGCCAGGCCGTGCGTGGCGAGCAGGTCGTTGAGCGTGCGCAGGGTCATCCCGCCGGGAACGGTGACCAGCCGACGGTCCCGGTCGACGTGCACCGGCCCGGTCAGGGACGCGAGGTCCAGTCGCCCGCCGTCCGGACGGGCGATAGCCGTGAATGAATGTCCGGAGCCGCTCACCGTGATTCGACCACCAGCCGCGCGGGCGTTGCCCACGGTCTCGATGACCTCGGTGAGGTCGGTCGGGCGGTGCCTGGCGGCCATGGCGCGTTGGTTGCCGGCCCAGTTGGACCACGGCGTGGCACCCTCGGGGAGCGGGCCGGCGGGTGGACCGGCAGCGGGCCCGGCGGTGGATGGCGGCCGCATGACACCTCCCTCGGAATGAATACGAGAATTACTCATATCATTATCTCTACCTGCGAGTAAACATCGTCATCCGGCTTCGGTCGTTAAGCCGGGTAACGTTTCGAACTCGCCACGGGGAAGCTTTGAGGCTTCCCGGGCAGTCTTTTGTCGAAAGGGTGTGGCGACGAGTGTCTACGTCAACCGCCACGACCGGTCCGCTGCGTCGGGTTCCGGTGCAGGGTCGCAGTGTCGCCCGGGTCCAGCGGATGCTCGACGCCTGCGCCGAGCTCGTCGACGAGGTGGGGTACGAGGGGCTGACCACCACTCTGCTCGCCGAGCGGGCCGGAGTGGCCATCGGGTCGGTCTACCAGTTCTTCCCGGACAAGCGGGCGATCGTCCAGGCGTTGACGTTGCGCAACCTGGAGGCATATCTGCTGCGGCTGAGTGACCGACTCACCGGCGGCGACCTCACCGACTGGTGGGACGGTGTGGACGCCGGGATCGACGAGTACATCAGCATGCACCGGGAGGTACCCGGCTTCCGCACCCTCCACTTCGGTGACATCGTCGACGTGCACCTGCTGGACGAGGACCGGGACAACAACGGCGTCATCGCCGAGCAGCTCACCCAGGTCCTCGTCGACCGGTTCGGGATCGGCGACCAGGTCCGGTTGCGGTTCGCGCTGGAAATCGCCGTGGAAGCCGCCGACGCGTTGATCAAAATGGCCTTCCGGCGGGTGCCGGAGGGTGACGAGCGGGTGCTCGCCGAGGCCAAGTCGTTGATCCGGGAATACCTGTTCGCGCACGTGGACGCGGACCGGCCAGCGACGGCGAAGGTTACCCAGAAGGCCGGCAAGAGCTGACAACGAGGGTCCCTCAGCCGAAGGCGCGCCCGTCGCCGCGATAGGTGGGCACGCTGTCGACCAGCCGGTCCCCCTCGACGAGGTGCAGCGTGTCGACCCGCTCGCACAGCTCACCCGCCTTGGCGTGGCGGAACCAGACCCGGTCACCGAGGCGTAGGTCGGCGGCGACGGGGCCGATCAGCGGGGTCTGCACCTCACCGGCGCCCTCGGTGGGGAGCAGCCGCAGTCCGGGGGGCAGGCACGGGGTGGGCAGCCGGTCCCGACCGGCCGGTCCGGAGGCCACCCAGCCCCCGCCGGCCACGGTGACGGTGCCGGCCGCCGGTCTGCGGACCACCGGCAGGGCGAAGTAGGCGGCCGGGGTCGGCCGCCAGGCCCGATAACCGTCGAACAGGGTGGGTCCGTACAACCCGGATCCGGCCGTGATCTCGGTGACCGCCGGGTCCGCGGCGGTCAGGGCGAGGCTGCCGGTGCCGCCGCCGTTGACGAACTCCAGGGCGGCGTGCCGCCCGACGGCCGCCACCGCCGCCCGTCGCCGGCGCACCAGTTCCCGGTACGATCCGCGGTGCACCGCCCGGATCAGGGTCCCCCGTACCCGCCGACCCGGCGGCGCGTCGCCCAGGCCGGCGATCTGTGCCTCGTACGCGAGCACGCCCACCAGCCGGAATCCCCGGCGGCCGGCGATGGTGGCCGCCAGTCGGTCGGCCGCCGCCGCACTGTGTACCGGTGAGCGGCGGACCCCGACGTGCAGGCGGGTGCCGGGGCCGCCGCCCAGCGGTCGCCAGGAGGCGTCCAGATCGAGGCAGGCCCGCAGGGTGGGTCGCCGGTCCGCGGGCGCGACGGCGTCGACAAGCGACAGTTGTTCGGGATCGTCGATCATGAGGGTGACCGCCTCGGCCAGCCGCTCGTCGCTGGCCAGTTCGCCCAGGGCCGATCGGTCGGCGGTGGGATAGCCCACCACGATGTCGTCGGTCACCCCCGCCCGGACCAGCCAGATCGCCTCGGCGAGGGTGAAGGCCAGCACCCCCTGCCAGCCCGGCCGGGCGAGCACCCTGGACAGCAGCGCCCGGCAGCGTACCGACTTGCTGGCCACCCGGAGTGGCTTGCCGGCGGAGTGCGCCACCATGGCGTCGGCGTTCGCGTCGAACGCCGCGAGGTCGACGGCGGCGAGCGGGGGCTCGTGGCCGGCGGTGGCCAGATCGAGCCCGGCGCGGAGCCGGGCGGCGGGGTCGGTCACGTCAGCACGGTAGCCAATCGACGAGAAATCAGAAAGAAGTTCATATCTGGGGTGGGGCCACCCGCCGGTCACGAGCCCCTTACGCTGGCGGATCAGGGGAATGTCGGGGCCGGGGTGGACCGCCGCCCGACTAGAGTGGCAATTCGGGGGAGCCCAGCGATGGGCTGGCACGTGGAGGTACGGCCATCGGTATCAGTAACGACCGGGCGGACGGTGACGACACACTGGCCGGGCCGTCGGTCTCACCATCCAGCGCTGTCGACCACTCGGGCGTCCAGGCGCTCCGCTCCGTGCTGCGCCGCCGGCCGTTCCGACGGCTCTGGCTGGTGCTCAGCGTGGCCGCTTTCGGTGACTGGCTCGGCCTGCTGGCCACCTCGATCTTCGCCTCCAGCCAGGTCGAGGGCAGCGCGGCCAAGGGGGCGGCGTTCGGTGGGGTGATCGCGGTCCGGCTGCTGCCGGCACTGGTGCTCGGTCCGGTGGCGGGCATCCTGGCCGACCGGTTCGACCGGCGCTACACCATGGTCATCTGCGATGTGCTGCGGTTCGTCCTGTTCGCCTCGATCCCGCTGGTCGCGCTGTCCGGCGTGTCCGGTGCCGTCGTGGTTGGTTGGGCCGCGATCGCCACCTTCCTGATCGAGGCGGTCACGCTGCTCTGGATCCCGGCGAAGGAGGCCGCAGTTCCCAACCTGGTGCCGCGGGCTCGTCTGGAGACCGCGAACCAGCTCAGCCTGATCACGACGTACGGCCTCACCCCGGTCCTCGCCGCGATAAGCCTCTCCGTCCTCACGGTCGGGATTCCCCGGGTCACCGGAGACGCCCCGCCGGCCTGGGCCGAGCCGGCGCAGCTCGCCCTCTATTTCAACGCGTTCTCCCGGCTGGCCACCGCCCTCGTGGTGTTCTTCGGGATCAAGGAGATCAGCGGCCGATCCGGCGCCCGGGAACGGTCCGAGGCGAGCGTGTTGCGCCAGTTCGTCGAGGGATGGCGGTTCATCTCCAAGACCCCGCTGGTACGCGGCCTGGTGCTGGGCATCTTCGGGGCGTTCGCCGGCGGCGGCATGGTGATCGGCACAGCCAACTTCTTCACCCGCTCGCTGAACGCCGGACCCGCCGCGTTCTCCCTGCTCTTCGGCGCCCTGTTCGTCGGGTTGGCGATCGGTATCGGGCTCGGTCCGACGGTCGTCCGGGACCTGTCCCGGCGCCGCTGGTTCGGCATGAGCATCGTGCTGGCGAGCGCCTCGGTGCTGGCGCTCGCCGCGGCCATCCACCTGTCGATGGCCATCCTCGGCGCCATCCTGGTCGGTGCCGGCGCGGGGATGGCGTTCCTCGCCGGTATGACCCTGCTCGGCGGGGAGATCGCCGACGACGTACGGGGTCGGGTCTTCGCCGTCGTGCAGACCGGCACCCGGATCGTGCTGATGCTGGCCATCGCGCTGAGCAGCTTCCTGGCCGGTCTCGGTGGCTCCCGCGAGCTGCGCGTCGCCGACCTCGGCATCTCGGTCTCCTCGACTCGGCTGCTGCTGCTGGCCGCCGGCATCGCCGGCATCCTGGCCGGGATCAGTTCGTTCCGCCAGATGGACGACAAGCCCGGGGTGCCGGTGCTCGCCGATCTGTGGGGCTCCATCCGGGGCCGCCCGCTGTCCCCTACCGAGCCGTTCGCCGCCAAGGGCGTGTTCCTGGTCTTCGAGGGTGGCGAGGGCGCGGGCAAGTCCACCCAGGTCAACGTCCTCGCTGAGCGGCTGCGCGAGCAGGGGCGGGAGGTCGTGATCACCCGGGAACCCGGTGCCACCGATGTCGGCGAGCAGATCCGTGGGCTGGTGCTCGGCCGGCAGGCCGGGATGCCGCTTGCGCCACGCACCGAGGCGCTGCTCTACGCGGCCGACCGGGCGCAGCACGTCGCCGCCGTGGTCCGTCCGGCGCTGGCCCGGGGAGCGGTGGTGATCAGTGACCGGTACGTCGACTCGTCGCTGGCGTACCAGGGTGCGGGCCGTACGTTGCCGGTCGACGAGGTGTCCTGGCTCTCGTCGTGGGCGACCGGAGGGTTGAAGCCGGATCTGGTGGTGGTGCTCGACGTGGAGCCGGCGGTCGGGCTGGAGCGGGTCGCGGGACGCGGCGGGGACATCGACCGGCTGGAGAGCGAGTCGCTCGCCTTCCACGAGCGGGTGCGGCTGGCGTTTCTGGATCTGGCGGCCGCCGACCCCCGCCGCTACCTGGTGCTGGACGCTTCCCGTCCGGCCGACGAGGTGACCGAGGCGGTTGTCGCCCAGGTGACCGAGCGGTTCACCAACCCCGACACCATCGTGCACCCGGATCCGGCCCGTCCCCCCGACACGTCGGTGGAACCGAAGTTATCCGACGCGGAGTTCTTCGCCGACATGCCACCCCCGGGGTCGGACCGGACCGGGTCACCGGCCCGCCAGCCGACGCCGGTCCGGTCGGCCCCGGCGGCGCGGCGCGGCGAGCCGCCGGCCAAGACGCGGGACGGTGCGCCGCCGGCCGAGACGCGGGACGGTGAGCCGGCGGCCAGGACGCGGGAAAGCCAGCCGGTGGCGCGAACCCGCGGTGGCGAGCCGGACCCTCCGTCGGGGAGCTTCCGCTGATGGTGGACGTGTTCGCCGACCTGGTCGGTCAGGACGAGGCGGTCGCCACCCTGCGCCGGGCGGCCACGGCGGCGGCTGTGCTGCTGCGGGCCACGGCCGAGGCTGGGCCGGACAGCGGTGCGGAGCTGGCCGGGATGACGCATGCCTGGATCTTCACCGGGCCGCCCGGGTCCGGGCGATCGGTCGCCGCGCGCGCCTTCGCGGCGGCGTTGCAGTGTGCGCTGGGCACCGGATGCGGCGACTGCGCAGGCTGCCACACGACGCTGGGCGGCACCCATGCCGACGTCCGATTCGTGGTGCCCGAGGGACTGTCCATCTCGGTGAGCGAGATCCGCACCCTGGTGCTCCGGGCGGCCAGCACGCCGGCTGGTGGCCGCTGGCAGGTCGTGGTGATCGAGGATGCCGACCGGCTCACCGAGGCGGCCGGTAACGCGCTCCTCAAGGCGATCGAGGAACCGCCGCCGCGGACCGTGTTCCTGCTCTGCACCCCGTCCACCCACCCGGACGACATATCCGTCACGATCCGGTCGCGGTGCCGGGTGGTGCCGCTGCGTCAGCCACCAGCGGCCGCCGTCGCCACTGTGCTGACCACTCGCGACGGCGTACCGGCCGACGTGGCGACCTGGGCGGCGGCCGCCGCCCAGGGGCATGTGGGTCGGGCCCGCCGGTTGGCCCGGGATCCGGACGCGCGCCGCCGCAGGGAGGCCGTGCTGGCCGTCCCCCGCCGGCTCACCGGTGTCGGGGCTTGCTTCGACGCCGCGTCGGCGCTGATCGAGGCGGCCGAGGGGGAGGCTGCCGCCTCGGTCGCCGAGTTGAACGCCGGCGAGCGCACCGCACTGGAGACGGCGCTCGGCGCCGGCGGCACCGGGCGTGGGGCGAGCGGCGCCATCCGGGGCGCGGCGGGGCAGCTCAAGGAACTGGAGCGGCGGCAGAAGTCGCGAGCCACCCGGGTGCAGCGGGACGCGCTCGACCGGGCTCTGGTCGACCTGGCCGGTTTCTACCGGGACGTGCTCACCGCGACGCTGCGCGCACCTGTGGATCCCGTGCACACCGACACGGCGGAACTCGCCCGCACCGCTGCCGGCCGGTGGACCGCGGAGGCGGCGCTGCGCCGGCTGGAGGCCGTACTGGCCTGCCGGACGGCGATCGAGGCCAACGTCAAGCCCAGGATCGCCGTCGAGACCATGATGCTCGCGCTCTGGCGGGGGTGAGCGCCGCAAGCCTGTGGACAGTGGCCTTTCCAGATCAGACATCGACCGGTACGGTTCGCTCGACGCAGCGTGACGAGGAGCCGGCCGATGGGGCGCGAGATCGACGAAGCCTGGATCGAGGAGGCGATCGAGCGCTACCGGCGCATCGAGGAGTTGCAGGCTGACTTCGACCGCGCGGCAGCCACCACCGAGGTAACCGTCCGTTCCCCCGACGACCTGGTCGAGGTGGTGGTCACCGCGGCCGGCGTGATCGTCGAAGCACGGATCGTCGGTGTTCTCACCGGGCGCACCAATGTCGAGGTCGGCCGGTCCGTCACGTCGGCCGTCGCCGCGGCCACCGACGCGGCCCGGTGGGCCAGGGAGAAGCTGCGCACCGAGATCTTCGGTGGCTACCGCCCCCTCACGGAGGTTTGAGATGGACAGCCTGGCGAGCCTCGGCGGCCGGTTGGATGTGGCCGCCACCCGGCTGGGCACGGCAACGGGTGCGCTCGCCGCGGCGGCCAGGCTGGCGCCGGACGCGTTCGGCGTCCACGGGCCGGGCCGGCTTGGCGAAATCGGGCGTGCGCTGCATACCCGGTGGGTCGCGGCGATCGACGACCGAGCCCGCGAGGCCGGCCAGCTCGCCGCCGAGTTGACCGACGTGGCGGGGGCGGTTCGGTTGGCAGCTCGGGGCTACGCCAACAGCGACCAGGCGGCCCGTCACAGGTTCGCCGAGGAGTGGTGATGGACGTCCTGGACCGGGTCGCCGGTCCCGGTGGCGACCTGCTGGGTCGGGTGGACGACCTGCTCACCACCCTTGGTGCCCCGGAGGACCACCGGATCTGGCCGATGCTGCGGCGGGTCGGCGCGCTACCCGGCGCCGCCGCGGGCTGGGTGGCCGAGTTGCGTCCAGCGACACTGTCCGCCGCCGGTCAGGCGGTGCGCGCGCCGCTTCCGACGTACGAGGACGTCGCCGCCAGCCTGCTCACGGACGTCGACTGGGCCGGGGCCGCCGCCGACGCGGCCCGCGACCGGCGGGTCGCGCTGGCGGAGCGGCTCACCGGCGGGCCGGAGACGTTGACCGGCCGGCTCGACGGCACCGCGCGGTACGCGGAGGAGCTGACCGACTGGGCTCGCCGGGCACGCGGCGGCCTCGGTCGTACGGTCGTCGAGGCGCTCGGGTCGGCCGAGGCTGTCACCGTGCTGACCGGCGAGACCACGGGCGGGGAGCCGAACGCCGCCCTGGCGGCGGCCGAGATCGGTGCCCGGGTGTTGGCGTGCGTGGCGGACGTCCTCGACGGCGGGGTTGAGCTGTTGCGCCGGTTCGGCTCCGAGCTGGCGGAGTCACCCACCCGGCCGGTCGCCGGCGGGTCCGGCCGGTTCGACGACGCCTTCCGGGCCCTGGAGTAACGGGCGTCGGTGGCGGTGGAGGCCACGCCGGGTGCGGAGAGCCGGGCTCCGGCGCGCTGACCTTCGCCGCCGCTGCCCACCTGACGCCGACGGACCAGCCGCGCGGGATCGGTGACGGAAACGATGGTCCAGGCAGTCATAAAGGAGGGATCCGCCGCCGGACCAGAGGAGCGAATCATGGATCAGAACTTACGAGGGCTCTTCGAGCGTGCCCTCGGCGACGAGCCCGTCCCGCCGGGAAACCTGAGTCGGGACGTCATGGCTCAGGGCCGGGGCCTCCGCCGTCGGCGTCGGCTGCTCGCCACCGGCGGGGCGACCGGCGTGGTCGCCGTTCTCGCCACGGTGGTCGCTCTGACTGTTGGGGCGGCGCCGGGTGATCGGCCGCCATCGGTGGTGCTGCCCGCCGCCGTCATGCCCACGACGGACAACGCCTGCGACTCACCGCTGGTGCGGGAAGCGGGTGACGCCTCGATCTTCCTGCTGGCTCACGTCACCGACCAGCAACACCTCGACCTGCGCGCCGCGTTGCAGTCCGACCCGCTGGTGCGGGATTTCCAGTTCCGCAGCCGTGACCAGGCGTACGTCAGATTCAAGGAGCTGTATCGGGACCAGCCCGACCTGGTCGACGCCGTCACCGCGGACCAGTTCCCGGAGTCTTACCGCGTCGAGCTGGTGAAACCCTCGGAATACCAGCGGTTCGCGGCGAGGATCGGCGACATGGACGGGGTGGACCTGGTCCAGGACAACAAATGCCCGCCGGGCTCCCCATCGAGTGCGCCGGCCTCCCCCTCGAAGGACGGCGCGTGACGGGCGTCCGCGAGGTTGTGCCCGTCGTGCCGCCGGGCGGGCTCGGCCGTGACCCGGTGACCGGCTGGGGTAGGGCTCGTCAGCGGCAGAAGGCCGCCCGAGACGACGAGTTCACCGCGTTCGTCGCCGCTGTCGCACCCCGGCTGCGGCGCACGGCGTACCTGATGAGCCGGGACTGGCACCTGGCTCAGGACCTGACCCAGATCACCCTCGCGAAGATGTACGCGTCGTGGGGTCGGATCTGGCGTACCGCGAATCTCGAGGCGTACAGCCGGCGGGTCCTCATGAACGCCGTCCTGGACCAGAAGAAGCGGCGCAGCGACACCGAGGTCGTGCTCGCCGACCTGCCCGAGATGCCCCACCAACGACCGAACACGGAGCTGCATGTCGCCTTGATGGACGCCTTGGCCACGATGCCCGTCCGCGACCGCGCCGTCCTGGTGCTGCGCCACTGGGAGGACCTGAGCGTGGAGACCGTCGCCGAGATCCTCGGGATGTCCACCTCAGCGGTCAAGATGCGGAACGCACGCGCGTTGAGTCGGCTTCGGGCGCTGCTTGGCGAGGACTTTGTCCGGAACTGACCCGCTCGCCTGCTCGGCGGCGTGTGACGGCGGTCCTGGAAGCAGCCACCGATGGTCCCGGAACAGCCAACGGCGTCGCGCTCGGGAGCGCCGTACCCCTCGGCAGCTCCGGCTGCGACGCCGTGGCTTTCCTGCACCCCCCGCAGGTTTATGTGCCTCACCTAACGCTGCCGCGGCCGATTTGTCGCCGGATCGATGAGTGTTCTAACCGGACGGTCGAGGGGATCGAGACGTCCGGGCGCCGGGCGCTCGGACGGCGCCGGCCGGCCCGTCCGGCCGGAGGATGTACCGCATCGCCCGGGTGGCTCATCGGCCCGGGCGCCGCCGTCCGGACGTATGGTGGGCCGATGGGAATGCTCTGTGCGGTCAGCTTCAACCGGTACGGGCGCCTGTACTACCTCGACCCGGGTGACCTGCGCCCGCAGGTGGGTGACCGGGTCCTGGTACCGACCGACGACGGCCCGGAGGTTGCCGAGTGCGTCTGGGCGGCCCAGTGGGTCAGCGAGGACACGAGCGGGTTTCCCCAGCTCGCGGGCCTGGCCGACGAGGACGACCTGCGCCGGGACGACCTGCTGCGGACCCGCAAGGCCGAGGCCAAGGTCGCCGCCAAGCGGCTGATCCGGGAGCACGCGTTGCCGATGAAGGTGGTGGCCGTCGACCACGTGCTCGACGAGACCGCCAGCGGGGGCCGTACCACCATCTATTTCACAGCACCACACCGGGTCGACTTCCGATCCCTGGTCCGCGATCTGGGCGCCACCCTGCGCTGCCGGGTGGAGCTGCGCCAACTGTCGGCCCGTGACTCGGCACGGGTGCAGGGCGGCATCGGGCCGTGCGGTCGGGACCTGTGCTGTGCCACGTTCCTCAACGACTTCGAACCGGTCACCATCCGGATGGCCAAGGACCAGGATCTTCCGCTCAACCCGCTGCGGATCTCCGGCGCCTGCGGGCGGCTGATGTGCTGCCTGAAGTACGAACATCCCCTCTACGCGGAAAGCACCAACTACCCCGCGTCCGGCCAGCGGATCGAGACGCCGGAGGGGACGGCGAAGGTCGTCTCCCGGCACCCGCCCAGTGAGACGGTGACGGTCCGGCAGATCTCCGACGGGTCCGTCCGGCGATGTGCACTGTCCGACGTCTGCGGGCCTCGTCAGGCGTACGAAAGCCGTTAGCCCTGGTGAGGAGCCGAGCCGTTACTACGGTGTGGCGCCCAGGATGATGGCGATGGTGCCAACGGTGGCCATGAGGAGGGCCGTGCCCGGGTGCATGCCGATCGAGATCCGGATGTCGCGCTTGCGCCAGACGAGCCAGACTGCCGGAAACATAAAGATGATCTTCGAAAGCACGGTCCACGGTGCCCAGAAGTGGTACACCGAGAACAGGACCGTGTTGAGAATGGGCGCACCAACGCCCACATGGGCGATGCGGGGCATCAGGAATCCGCGGAAGTAGATCTCCTCGATGAGGGGAAGGGTGAACCCGGTCAGCGGGAGGCTGATCAACATCGTGATGACAAGCTGTGATTGCGAGTACCCGTCGATGTAGGTGGTGGCGCTGCCGCCCGCGCCTTCGAACGGGATCCAGGTGAAGAACTGGTCGAAGACGACGTTGTCCAGCGGGACGAGTGCGAGGGACACCACGGTCATCCACACGATGAGGCCGACGATGATAGCGGTGAGCTTTCCGCGTGGGATCGGCCTGTCGATGTAGTGCACTACTCCGCGTAGTGTGTAGCGGCCGGTGCGCTTGCGGCCCAACCAGAACAGGCCGAACTGAAGCGGTGCGAGCACGATGACCAGGGCGATCGCCCAGGCCAGGAAGACCGGGTAGTTGATCGCCCTGACGAACGGCTCGGCGAGGAACAAGTAGGCGGCGACGACAAGGGCGCCGGGCACGAGGTGCAGCGTGATCGACAATGGGAGCGAGTGACGGTCGGCAAGGAGCATCTCGACCAAGCGGTTCGGACGGATGCCTTTCGTGGCGGGGATGTCGGTGTTCACCATGCAGCGAAGAATCCATCCGCCCCCTGTCACCGGCCTGTCACGCCCCTGACGCGGCCCGAACAGGCGTTCCGGCGGTGCCGCACCGATTACCGGTGCTGACCCAGGGTCGGAGGTCCCGGTTACCGGAGGATCTTTCCTCTGCCCGTGCCCCCCGCCCCGCGCCACCCTGAACGGGGACAGCGGGCGGCGGGTGCGTCGACGACAGCGGGAGGTCAGGGTGCGGCAGGCTGGCGAGGCGACGCGGCCGGGGACGTCAGATCCCATCGAGGCGGCCGGCCTGACCTCGGCGCAGGCGTCGGCGCGGCTGCGCGCCCACGGCCCGAACATCGTCGGCGGCCAGCCCCGGCGCCACCTCGCGACGCGGCTGCTCCGTCAGGTCGCCGACCCGTTGGTCGCCCTGCTGCTGGCTGCCGCCGTGGTGACCACGGCGCTCGGTGACTATCCGGACACCGCGGTCATCGTTCTCGTGGTGCTGCTGAACAGCGCCATCGGCGTGGTGCAGGAGGTGCGCGCGGACCGGGCCATCGCCGCCCTGGACACCTTGGCCGCGCCGACCGCCCGAGTGGTCAGGGACGGCATCGACACCGTCGTTCCGGCCGCCGAGCTGGTCCGCGACGACCTGGTGCGCGTCGAGGCCGGTGATGTCGTGCCGGCCGACCTGCGGCTGGTGCAGGCGAGCCGGTTACGGCTGGACGAGTCGGCGCTCACCGGCGAATCGGTGCCGGTCGACCGGGAGGCCGGAGCGGAGATCTCGGCGGGAACCGTGGTGACCGTGGGCCGGGCCAGTGGCACGGTGCTGCGTACCGGTGCCGGGAGCGCCCTGGGCCGGATCGCCGCGCTGGTGCGGGGTACCCGGCCCGGCGCCACCCCGCTACAGCGTCGGCTGGCCGGCCTCGGCCGGACGCTGGGCCTGCTGGCAGTCCTGCTTTCCGGGGCGGTCTTCGCGCTCGGCGTGCTCGGTGGGCGACCCGTCGGGGAGATGGCGGTGACCGCGGTGAGCCTGGTGGTGGCCGCGGTGCCGGAGTCCCTGCCGGCGGTGGTGACCCTCGCGCTGGCCTTGGGGGCCCACCGGATGGCGGCGGCGAACGCCATCCCGCGGCGGTTGCACGCGGTGGAGACGCTCGGCTCGGTCACGGTGATCGCCTCGGACAAGACCGGCACCCTCACCGAGGGGCGGATGGCCGTGCAGCGCGCGGTAACCGGGGACGGCGTCCAGTTCTCGGTCACCGGCGTCGGCTACGCGCCGGACGGGGTCGTGTGCCGGGAGGCGACGGTTACCGGAGGGGAACTCCCACGGCCGGGGACCGAGGCCCCGGGCCGGGAGATCGCCGTACCCGATGAGCTGCGCCGGCTGGCCCGGGCGGGGCTGCTCTGCAACGACGCGAACCTGGCGCCACCGGCGGACGGGCGGCCCGAGTGGACGGCGGTCGGTGACCCGCTGGAGGCGGCGCTTGTCGCCTTCGCCGCGCGGAGTGGCCTGGACCCGACGGCCGTCCGGGCCGTCTGGCCGAGGGTCGCGGAGCAGCCGTTCGATCAGGCGAACCGGCGGATGACCACGGTGCACCGGGACCCCGCCGGCGGCTACCTCGTCGTGTGCAAGGGCGCTCCGGAGAACGTCCTGGCCGAGCCGCTGGTAACGGTGACGGACGAGGAGCGCGCCGGGCTGGCCGCCGGCGCGGATCGGCTGGCCGCCCGGGGGCTGCGGGTCCTGGCCCTGGCCGCCGGGCGGACCGACCGGTTACCCGACCCCGCCGCCCCCACCGGCCTGCGGCCGGTCGGACTGGTCGGAATCGGGGACCCGCTGCGAGCCGTCGCGCCGGCCATGGCCGGTCAGTTCGACGCGGCCGGCGTACGACTGCTGCTGGTCACCGGCGACCATCCGGCCACGGCGACCGCCATCGGTGGTCAACTGGGTCTGTGGCGGCACGGTGAGCCGGTGGCGCACGGTGACACTGGTATTCCGGCCGCCGAGGACGCCCGGGTCTATGCCCGGGTGCAGCCGGAACAGAAGCTGGACATCATCGCCGCGTTGCAGTCCCGGGGACATGTGGTGGCGATGACCGGCGACGGGGTGAACGACGCGCCGGCGCTGCGTAAGGCGGACATCGGGGTCGCCATGGGCGGCGGCACCGAGGTGGCCCGGCAGGCCGCGGACCTGGTGCTTGTCGATGACAACCTCGGTACGGTCACCGCCGCGATCGGGGAGGGCCGGCGGATCTACGACAACATCCGCCGGTTCCTCCGGTACGCGCTCGCCGGCGGCTTCGCGGAGATCGCAGTGATGCTCGTCGGACCGTTTCTCGGCCTTCCGGTGCCGTTGCTGCCCGCCCAGATCCTCTGGATCAACCTGCTCACGCACGGGCTCCCCGGGGTGGCCCTCGGGGCGGAGCCGGCCGAACCGGACGCCCTGCGTCGGGGTCCGCGGTCACCCGCGGAGTCCGTGCTGGGTGGCGGGCTGGGCCGGAGCGTCATGCTGGCCGGCTCGCTCATCGCCGCGGTGACCCTCGCCGCCGGGTTGTTCGCCGCCCACGCCGGTCGGCCGTGGCAGTCGATAGTCTTCGTGGTGCTCGGCCTCGCCCAACTCGGTGTGGCCCTGGCGGTACGGACCCGGCGTGCCCCCGGAGCACGGCACCACAATCCGGCCCTGCTGGCCGCGGTAGCCCTGTCGGGGGTGCTCCAGATCGCGGGAGTGCTGGTGGCGCCGTTGCGGCTGCTGCTCGACACCGATCCATTGACCGATATCGAATTGATTGGGTGTGCGGCCGTGGCGGTGCTGCCCGGTCTGATCCTGCGACTGCTGAAGGGTAGATCATGAACGGGACGGTGAAGGATCCGGTCGTCGTCGGTGTGGACGGCTCGGCGTCGGCGCTCGACGCCGTGCGACTGGCGGCGCGCGAGGCGTGGTGGCGGGACCGGCCACTGCGTATCGTGCACGCGTTCATCTGGCCCTTGCTGCGCGTACCGGTGGGTCCGTCACCGTACGGGCCGAGCGAGGGCGGCCTGCGGCACCAGGCTGAGCGGCTGGTGGCTGAGGCGGTTGATGTCGCGGCCAAGACGGTGCCCGACCTCCCGGTTGATTCGGCGATCGTGGACGGTGCCGCGCCACCGGTGTTGCTGCGGGCCGCCCGGGACGCCGAGTTGCTGGTGCTCGGCAGCCGCGGCCTGGGAGGTGTCGGTGACCTGCTGCTCGGCTCCACGGCGGTCCAGGTCACCGCGCATGCCACCTGTCCGGTGCTGGTGGCCCGCGGTGAGCAGCGGGTGGACGGGCCGGTGGTGGTCGGCGTGGACGGGTCAGCACAGTCCACCCGGGCGATCGACGTCGCGTTCGACGAGGCGGCCCACCGAGGTGCCGCCCTGCTGGCGGTGCACTCGTGGCCGTTGCCCACGCCGGTGGGTTGGATGGCGCCGTACGACACCGATGTGCTCGCCGAGGACGAGGATCGGCTGCTGGCCGAGGCGCTGGCCGGAGGAAGCGAGCGGTATCCGGACGTACGGGTGCGGCGCCGGGTCGGGCCGGGCGATCCCGGTCGCATGCTTGTCGACGAGTCGGCGAAGGCGCAGTTGGTGGTGGTCGGTGCCCGGGGACGGGGCGGCTTCGCCGGCCTCCTGCTCGGGTCGGTGAGCCACCGTCTGCTGAACTCGGCCCGGTGCCCGGTGTTGGTGGTCCGGCAGGCGGGTACCGATGGATCGGACTGACCGCCCATATAGTGGAGGAATGAGCATGAAACGGCCGGTCGTTGTCGGCGTCGATGGATCACCATCCAGCGTGGTAGCCGCCGAGCAGGCGGCCGAGGCGGCGGTGGCGCGGTCCTGCCCCCTGCATCTCGTGCACGGCTACCTCCATCCGTTCGGCTACGGCGTGCCGCTGAACCCGTACGAGATGGAGGTGCCGCCGCCCAACGACGATGCGCAGAAGATGCTCGACCAGGCCGCCGCCGAGCTGCGCGACCGGTGGCCGGGCCTGGAGGTCGAGGTACGCCAGGTGGCCGGCGGCCCGGGAGCGACCCTGGTCGAGGAATCGCGTCACGCGGACCTCGTCGTGGTGGGATCCCGGGGGCGCGGCGGGTTCACCGGCCTCCTGCTCGGCTCGGTCAGCACCCAGGTGGCCACCCACGCCCACTGCCCGGTGCTGGTGGTTCGCCCGATCGACGAGCCGTTGCCGGTCACCGGCCCCGTGGTGGTCGGAGTGGACGGCTCGGACTCGGGGCGGGCGGCGGTGGACTACGCGGCCGACGAGGCGGTCCGGCGGAGCACCGGCCTCGTGCTGTTGCACGCCTGGTCGACGCAGTGGGCGGCACCGGTGGCGACCGGAGCGGCCCCCGGCATGGGTTGGCCGCCGGAGCGGTTCGACGATTTCGAGCAGGCGTATCAGGAGGCGGCGACCCAACTGCTCGACGAGGCGGTGGGGGCGGTCCGGGCTCGGCACCCCGACCTGGCCGTTGAGCGGCGCCCGACGCGTGCGATAAGCGTGGAGCAGGCGCTTATCGAGGCCAGCGGGCAGGCGTCGTTGCTCGTGGTGGGCTCACGCGGGCTGGGCGGGTTCACCGGCCTGCTGCTCGGCTCGGTCAGCCGGACCGCCGTGCACCACGCGCACTGCCCGGTCCTGGTCGTCCGAGGCCAGGAAGACCCGGCCGGCGACTGATCAGCGGAGCGTGATCGGCGGCTCGGCCAGGTACGCGGTCCGACTGATCAGCGGAGCGTGATCGGCGGCTCGGCCAGGCGGGCGGTCAGCGGCCGTTCCGGCTCGATCCACGGTGCGTCCGGCGGCCCGTCGGGCTCGGCCCGCCACTCGTGGCAGACCCTGTCCACCGCGATCGGATAGATCGTCAACGCGCCGTCCGGGTCGATGTGCAGCCGCAGGAAGCTCTTGGCGTCCTCGATGCCCTGCCCGGCGAAGAGTTCGTTGAGGTTGACCCCGAACTCGCCGGCGACGAGCAGATACGTGGCGGCCAGCTCGGTGGC
Source organism: Plantactinospora sp. GCM10030261 (assembly GCF_042666615.1). Lineage (NCBI taxonomy): Bacteria > Bacillati > Actinomycetota > Actinomycetes > Micromonosporales > Micromonosporaceae > Plantactinospora > Plantactinospora sp. GCM10030261. Next base: position 26,163 of record NZ_JBHTDD010000020.1, on the reverse strand, counting down.
CACCAGGCCGGCGACCGGCCCGTACAGCACGACCGCGGCGGCCACCGGTAACGGCCACTCCCACTCGTAGAACGGCAGGCGCAGCCACAGCCAGGTCCCGCCCGCGGCCAGCGCGATGTGCGCCACACCGTGCCCGACGCCCAGCAGCCAGTGCCGGGCGTGCCGCTTGCCGCCGGAACTGGGTGGCTTGGCGAAGAACGCGGCGCCGAGCAGCGTGACCAGCAGCATCGCGATCAGCGGTACGCTGAACAGCCGCTGCTCGGGACCGCCGGACCGATGCGTCGTGGCGCCCGCCATGGCCAGCATGAGCAAGGTGTGCAGGGTGCCGAGGAGAGTGCCGAAGCCGGGGTTGCGCAGCGGTAGTCGACCGAAGATGCCCCAGGAGTAGCGCCGCGAGCGGCTCGCCGACGGGTAGCGACCGGCCAGCTCGTACGAGCGGGTGGGGCTGGCCCGCCGGGATCGGGTGTCCTCCGGCGGCACCTGGATGCGCTCGGGCAGCTTGTGGGTGGGGTAGAGGTACGCGCCGCCCCCGCCGCAGGTGATCAACTGTCGGTCCGGTCCGGCATAGCGGGCGTAGTGGTGGATGTCTCCGGAGATGAGCAGCCGGACGGCGGCGCCGGTGGGATCCACGACCTTCCGGATGAAGTAGTCGATCGAGTCGTACGCCTCGGGCTGGTCGACCGCCTTGACCCAGGATGGTTCCGGGGCCGCCAGGATGACCTTGGAACGCGGGCCGAGGCGCCGCGCGGCCTCCTCGAAGTACGTCAGTTGCGGATCGTCGAGGTACGACCCGGACTGGCCGTCGATCCCCAGCAGCCACCAGTCGCCGGGCAGTTCGACGGCGAAGTACGAGCGGGTCTGCGGGGTGCACCAGCCCCCGACGTTGTCGTCCCGGGAGCGGACGAACAGCCGCAGGAACGCGGTCAGGCCGTCGTACCAGTCATGGTTGCCGGGGATGGCGTACAGGGCCGGGCGTTCCCGGCCGGTCGCGGCGGTGGGCAGCGCCGACTCGTAGGGCCCCTTGCAGCGGTCCTCGTACGCCTGCGCGCTGGCCGTCGGATAAACCTGGTCGCCGCCCATGACCAGCATCTGACCGCGGGGTAGGGCCGTCCCGTCGATCTCCAACTCCGGCCGGGAGAGCAGGTAGGCCACCGAGTACGTCGCGTCGAAGCCGTCGCCGAGGTCCGCCACGAAGTCGACCCACAGCCCGGCTGCCGTACCCGGCTGCCGGTGGAGCTGCCGTGGCAATGAGCCCTGAAGCTCCCGTTTGTCCAGGTACGCCCCGAAGAGCATGGCCAGGACCGTTCGGAGTCCCGTGAAGACGAGGAGCAGCGGTGCCAACCAGGGGACCGGTGCCCGGCGGGTGTAGCCCAGTTCCTGCGGGTCGAGGCTTCGGGGTCGACGGGGAGGTGCCGATTCGGCCCCGGACCGCTGCGCGGGTGCCGGGCTGCCGGCGGCGGTGGCGCTGTCGTCGGCGTTCGGGCTTCCCGCGGCGGTCGTGCTGGGCCGCTGCGCGGCTGCCGGGCTCGCCGTGGTGGCGTCGCTGGGCCGCTGCGCGGCTGCCGCTCGATCGTCCGTCACCGGCCGGAGCCTAGCCGCCCGCTCCGTGCCATGCTGTCCAGTGCCCGACGGTCGCCTCCGTGCCGCCCCGGGCCTGATTGATCGTGGATTCCCGGTGCCCCCGGAGGGGCCTCATGAATCCACGATCGCCACGGGAAACCCCTGTGGGGGACGGTCGGGCCGTGCCGTACACTTGACCGCTGTTGCCGCCTTAGCTCAGTCGGCTAGAGCGACGCACTCGTAATGCGTAGGTCGACGGTTCGATTCCGTCAGGCGGCTCGGTGCCGAAGCCCAGGTCAACGACCTGGGCTTCGCCGTTTTCGCGGGCCGGCCTGGCAGAACGTGCGAGCGAACGCGCTATCGCGCGAGCATGCCGCGCAGGATTCTGACGATCTCAGCAGGCGCCTCCTCGGCCATGAAGTGGCCGGCTGACGTGGTGTGGTGCTCCAGGTCGGTGGTCCAGGCGCGCCACAGCGCGGCGGCGTCGAAACCGAGGGTTGTTCCCCAGTCCTGTTGGACGACGGTGACCGGCATAACCAGCCGGTTCCCGGCGGCCCGATCGGCCCGGTCGTGGTGGATGTCGATCCCGGCCGAGGCGCGGTAGTCGGCGACGATGGACGGGACTGCCTCGCGCGACGCGCTGAGGTACTCCGCCCGTACGTCCGCGGGGATGGCTTCCGGATCCCGAGCCCATGCGTCGAGGAAATAGCCGAAGAAGGCGTCCGCGCTGGCGCTGATCATCTGCTCGGGCAGGCCGGGTGGCTGGGCCATGAGATAGAGGTGGAAGGCGACCGCCGCGTTGGCGCCGTGCAGAATGTCCCACATGTCCAAGGTGGGCAGCACGTCGAGGGAGGCGAGGTGGGTGATCGTGTCGGGATGGTCGAGGCCGGCGCGGATGGCGACCAGGGCACCACGATCGTGCCCGGCGAGGGCGAACCGCTCTTGACCGAGTTCGCGGGCGACGGTGACGACGTCCGCGGCCATGGTCCGCTTCGAGTATGTGCCGCCGTCACGCTCGGCGGGCTTGTCGCTGGCACCATAGCCGCGAAGGTCGGGGCAGATCACGGTGTGGTCGGCAGCCAGATCGGCGGCGACGTGACGCCACATGAGATGGGTCTGTGGGAAGCCGTGCAGCAACACGATCGGGCTGCCGGAGCCGCCCACCCCTACGTGCAGCAGCACGTCCTCCTCGACGGCGATGCGCTGATAGTCGAAACCGGGAATGGTGGTAGCCATCGTTCGTACCCTTCTGCTCGGCAGGTGTCTTCAGCGTGCCGGTCGCCGATGAGCAACCGATGAGCGCGATACGTTGAGCTGCGACACGGAAGGGTGGTTCGCTCGGTGCGGGTCGGATTCGGCGTTCTCGGTCCGGTCGTCGCGTGGGACGAGAGCGGCGCGTCGATCGACCTGAAAGGGCCGAGGCACCGCGCGGTGCTGGCCCGGCTCGTCGTGGCCCACGGCCGGGTCGTCCCGGTCGGCCAGCTCGTCGACGATCTGTGGGAGGAGCCGCCCCCGGGTGCGGTGAGCGCGGTGCGCACGTTCGTGGCCGCGCTGCGGCGTGCGCTGGAACCGCAGCGCCGACCACGTGAGCCGGCCCGGCTGCTGGTCACCGAGGGGCCGGGCTACGCGCTGCGGGCCGCGCCGCAGGCGGTCGACGCCTGGCGATTCGCCGACGCGGTCGCCGACGCGTCCGCCGCGGTGCCGGACGAGACCCTCAACCACCTGGACCGCGCCCTGAGCTGGTGGCGAGGTCCCGCGTATGCCGGCTTCGACGAACCATGGGCCCGCGTCGAGCGTTCCCGGCTCGAACAGCTACGGCTGAACGCGGTCGAGCGGCGGGCCGAGGCACTCCTGATTGTGGGGCGAGCCGTCGACGCCGTACCGGATCTCGACGCCCACGTGACCGAACATCCGTGGCGGGAGGAGGCGTGGCGGCTCCTGGCTCTCGCCCTGTATCGCGCGGGCCGTCAGGGCGATGCGCTGGCGGTGTTGCGCCGGGCCCGCGGCCGGCTCCTCGAAGAGCTCGGTCTTGATCCGAGTTCGCGCCTTCGCCGCTTGGAGACGGACATCCTGCGTCAGGACCAGCGGGTGAACGGGCATCTTGACAATGCAGGCCCGGAACAGGTCTGGGCGGAGGCCGCGGCGGCATACGACCGCACCGTGGCCTCCGGAGCCCCGGCGCGTCTCGAGTCCACCATCGGCCTGCTGAGAAGTCTCGCGGTGGCTGGACCTGGCGGGCTCCAGGCCGCGAGGGACCAGCGACCCGCGGCTGTCGCCGCCGCCGAGCGGCTGGGCGACCCAGAACTCACCGCCCGGGTGATCGGCGGCTATGACGTACCCGCGATCTGGACCCGCTCGGATGATCCAGAGCGGGCGGCGCAGATCGTAGCGGCCGCCGAGCGGACCCTGTCCGCCCTTCGCCCCGGCTCGTCCGACGCCACCCGGGCTCGGTTGCTGGCCACCATCGCGGTGGAGTCGCGCGGCACCCGGTCGGCGCGTGGGCCGGAGGCAGCCCGGGAAGCGGAGCACATCGCGCGCCGCCTGGGCGATCCGGCCCTGCTCGCCTTCGCCCTCAACGGCGTGTTCATGCAGACGTTCCAGCGCGCCGGCCTCGCCTCCGAACGGGACGAGGTCGGCGCCGAAATCGTGGCGCTCGCCGCCCGGCACGGTCTGGTGACGTTCGAGATCCTCGGGCATCTCGTCCGCCTGCAGGCGCGCAGCGCACTCGGGGACTTCTCCGGCGCGAACGGCCACGCCGCCGCCACGACACAGCTCGCCGCGCGGCATGGGCGACCGCTGGCCAGCGTCTTCGTCCAGTGGTACGAGGCGTTGCGGCTGGCAGCGACCGGGGCGTCACCGCAGACCGCCGAGGCGGCCTATCGCGAGGCGGCGGTGCCGCTGTCCGACGCGGGCATGCCCGGGGTGGAGCGGGGTCTCCTGCCGCTCGCCCTGCTGTGCCTGCGGGTGTGGCACGGCCAGCCGGCCGGCTTCGCCGAAGACACCGACTGGGGGCCCTACCTACCCTGGGCGCGTCCGCACGTCCTGCTGGCTCAGGACCGCCCGGCCGATGCCGCCGTGGCCCTGCGTCGAATCCCGGAGCCCTCACGCGACCTGCTGTTCGAGGCGCTGTGGTGTCTCACCGCCCAGGCCGCCATCACGATGGACGACCGGGGCGTCATGGAACGGGCCAGGACCGAACTCGCACCTGCCAGCAAGGAACTGGCCGGAGCGGGTAGCGGCATGCTCACCATCGGCCCGGTCGCGCACCACCTCGGTTGCCTCGCCACCGCGCTCGGCCGCACGCGATAGCCAGCGCCGCTGGGGTCACCTCCCCGGGAGCAGGCAGGCCACCAGAAACGTCGAGGGTGGACCCGCCTCAGGTAACGTGCCGGGAGTGCCGCACTCCTTCGCCGACCTGTTACGCCGTCACCGGCACGCCGGCCAGCTGACCCAGGAGAGCCTCGGGGAACGCGCCGGCATCAGCGCCCGATCGGTGCGGGAACTGGAGCGTGGCCGGGCTCCGCGACCACGCTCCGTCGAGCTGTTGGCGAACGCTTTGGGCCTGGTCGACGTCGACCGCGCGGAATTCGTGCACGCCGGCACCGCGCTGCACTGGGCCAACCGGGTGACGCCGGCCATTGCGCCGCTGGGTATCCCGCACCACCTTCCAGCCGACCTTCCCGATTTCGTCGGTCGCGCGAACGAACTCGGTCGCGCCGCCGAGGCGCTGCTCGACGGCCGTCTCGTGGTGATCTCGGGGCCGCCCGGTGTGGGCAAGACCGCGCTAGCTGTGCATACCGGACACGCCGTCGCCGACGCGTTTCCCGACGGACAACTCTTCGCCCTACTCCGCGACGCGGCCGGTGCTCCGGTCGATCCGGCCGACGTGGTGGCGTACCTGCTGCGCGAACTCGGGGTTGACGGGTCGGCCGTGCCGGCCGGAGCCGCCGCCCGCGCCTCGCTGTTCCGCTCCCGGCTCGCCGGCCGACGAATACTCGTCATCCTCGACGACGCCGCCAGCCACACCCAGGTCGAGGCCATGCTCCCGGCCGGGCCCGCGGCGGCGATCGTCACTGGACGCCTCCCGCTGACCGGCCTGCCTGGGGCAACCGCGCTCGACCTGCGCCCGCTGCCCGGTGACTCGGCGGTCGAGCTATTGGGACGGGTGGCCGGCTCGGACCGGGTGGCGGCCGAACCGTGCGCTGCGGCGGCGCTGGTGGAGGCATGCGGCGGGTTGCCACTGGCCGTGCGGGTGGCCGGCGCAAAGCTCGCTGCCCGTCCGCAATGGACGATAGCGGCGCTGAGTGAGCGGCTCGCCGATGAGCGAGGCCGCCTCGACGATCTGAGGCACGGCGACCTGTCCGTGCGGCCGGGCCTCGAGCTCATCCACCAGGGCCTCGACGCCTCGGCGGCGCGGGCGTTCGCCCTGCTCGGCGCCCTTCCGGTACGGTCGGTTCCCGACTGGACGGTCGCCGAACTGCTCGGCACCGGATCGGCCGAGGGCATGGCGGCCCTCGACCAACTCGTCGACGCCCGGCTGCTCGACCCGGACGGGCGCGCCCCGGCCACCGTGCCACGGTACCGCCTGCACGACGTGACCCGGTTGTTCGCGCGGGAGCGTCGGGAGGCCGAACTCACAAGTGCGCAATGGACGGCCGCGCTGGAAAGGGCGGCGACCGGATGGTTGGTACGGGCCCGCCTCGCTGGCGCGGCGTTGGCCTGCGAGCGGTATCACCTCGACGACGACGGACCCCTTCCGCTGGTGGGAGTTCCAGCAGCCGTCGCGACCTGCCGGACTCGCCCACTCGACTGGTTCGAGACCGAACGGCAGGCACTCGAAGAGGTTGTTACCGCGTGCGTCGACGCAGGGTTGACCGCATTGGCCCGTCGCCTTGCCGGCCGGTGCGCCGACTTCTACGAGCTGAGCGGATATTACGACGACTGGCTGCGCACCGCCGAGACCACACTGGAAGGTTGCCGGAAGGCCGGCGACCGCACCGGTGAGGCGCTTATGCTGCGTTCGCTGGGAACGGCGCTGGTCGAGGTCGATCTGCCAACGGCTGCGTCCACCCTCGGCGAGGCGAAGGCGCTCGCCGCCGAGGTCGGGGACCGGGATGGCGTCGCGATGGCGGGCAAGGAACTCGGCTTCGTGTTCGGGCTTATGGGTCGGCTTGCCGAGGCCGAAGCTGAACTATGCGGAGCCATCGACGGCTTGGCGGACGACCGGCTCCCCAACCGTGCCATCGCCTTGTGCAGCCTCGGGTTCGTGCACCGCCAACGGGGTGACACGACCGGCGCGGTGCGCTTCCTCCGACGGGCCTCGACGATCGCGCGCTCGTGCGACGACCCGTTCGCGCAGGCGTACACGAACCGCGGGCTCGCCGGTGCCTACCTGGCGAACGGCCAGCCGGGACCGGCCGAGCGGGCCGCCGCCAAGGCGGCGACTCTGTTCGCCCGCATCGGGGATGTGATCGGCGCCGCGCAGGGCATGCGCGTTCGCGGCGAGGCGCTGGCGGCCGAACCCGGCCGGCTCGCCGACGCCGAGTGGGTCCTGCGAGCCGCCGCGGAAGCGTTCCAGGCACGGGGCCACGATTGGGGCTTCGCGCTCGCCGAACTCAGCCTCGGGGAGGTCGAGACGCGGACAGCGGCGCCGGGTGCGGCCGCACGGCTGCGCCGGTCGTTGCGGTACTGGTCCAAGGAAAACGTTCCCGCGCTACGAGCACGCACGCTCGTGGCCCTCGCCGAGGCGGTCGACCGCGACGGCCGACCAGACACGCGGCTACTGCGGCGCGCCCACCGGATCTACCGTGACCTGTCAATGCCCGCCGCCGATACGATCGCTGCGCGGCTGGTCGAACTCGAAGGCCCTCCCGTCTCGGACCCGACGCACCGGACCTCGAACCCGGCGGGACCGATACCGGCCGGGGTGGACGGCGATTGATCGGCGGATCGCACGAGTCAGCCGCCACCGGAAGTGGGATGCGTCGGCAGGGACATGCGTCGGTACACGACGGGTCCGATGACGGTCGCGGGCGCGGGCGCGACCGGATCGCCGCCGACGCGCCGGACCACCACTCCGATCAGTCGGTCGCCGGCCACCAACCCGAAGCGGCGGGAGTCGACACTGAAATTCGGGTTGTCGCCGACCACCACGTACCGGTCGGCCGGGACGGTGGCGCCATCGCGGGCCCAAGCGGGAAGCCAGCGCGGGAACGGATCGCCCGGCACCGCGGCGAGCCGCTTGACTATCAGTGGCGCGGGTGGTCCCGGGGAGCCGCCGGCCCGGCAGGGCACCGGTTCCCGGAGCACGACCACGTCACCGGCTCGCACGCGGGACGCTGGGCGACGCCGGGCAAGCACCCGGTCGTCGGGGTGCAGCGTCGGAGTCATGCTCACACCGACCACCGTGACGACCAGCACTCGGCGCCGCGAGGTGACGCCCAGGCCGACCACGCTGGCGATCGCGCACAGCGTCACCAGGAACCACGTCACCTGAGCACCTCCCGGTAGCCGGCAGCCTGCAGGTCGAACAGCTGTGCGTAGCTACCGCGCTGGGCCATCAGGTCGTCGTGGGTGCCGCGTTCGACAACGTGACCGTCGCGTATGACGACGATGATGTCGGCCTCGCGCACCACGCCGAGCCGGTGGGAGATGAGCAGCGAGGTGCGACCGCGGCGCAGGGTCCGTAGCCGCCGATGAACCTCGTGCTCGGCCTCGGCGTCGAGGGACGAACTGGGCTCGTCGAGGATCAGCAGGTCTGGTCGATCCCGTACCACGCCGCGGGCGATCGCCACCCGCTGCCATTGCCCGCCGGAGAGCGTTACTCCCGACGGAGCCTCGTCACCAAGGCCGGCATCCGGGAGGAGGATCCGGGTCAGAGGTGTGTCGTAGCCGGCGGGAAGCCCTTCGAGCGTCGGATGTACGCCGGCCGCCCGTGCTGCCGACTTGACCCGCTCCCGGTCGGGCAACACACACCCGTCATCGATCGCGATATCGCCGATCGCGACGTTCTCGTGGGCGGTCAGGTCGTAGGCGACGGCGTCCTGGAACACGGCGCGTACCCGTGCCCGTAGGTCGGCTGGGTCGAGGGTTCGGATATCGATGCCGTCCCACAACACCACGCCGCGTACCGGGTCGTACAGCCGGCACAACAGCTTGACGAGGGTGCTCTTGCCGGCGCCGTTGAGACCCACGACCGCCGTGGTGCGGCCGGCGGACAGCGTGAGGTCGACGCCGCGCAACACCCACGGCAGGTGGTCGGCGTACCGGAACCACACGTCCCGCAGCTCGATGCCGGTCCGGAGCGGCGGCGCCGGTACGGGATCCGGCCGCACCGGAAGGTCAGCTTCGACGTCGACGACGGCGGTCCAGTGTCCGAACAACAGCAGCGCCTGGTGCACCGACACCAGGTCGGTGACCAGTCCACCGAGGGCCGCCTGCACCGCGGCGACGGCGGCTACCACGAGCGCGATGTCACCGACGGTCAGTTCACCGGCCGCGGCCGCGCGCACCGTCCACAGCAGCAGACCACCAGCGACGACCGCGCCGGCCAGCGCCAGCATGCCCTGCACGACCAGCTCGCGCCGGTCGACCCGGCGGTGCGCGGTGTTGATGGAGCGCAGCTCGGTCAACATCCGGCCGAACAGGAACCAGCCGGCGCCGAACAGCCGCACCTCCTTCGCGGTGTCGACGTCGACGAGAAGGTTGGAGTAGAACATCTCGCGGCGTTGCGCCCGCCCAACCCGGGCCACCATCGCGGCGCGGCGCCGGCTCAGTGCCAACTCGGCGTAGACCGAGGGGACGGCGCTGAGCAGCACCGCCACCGCGATCCACGGCCCGAGCAGCAGCAGGGTCGCGGCGAACCCGGCGATGGTGAGCGCGCCGCGCACCATGCCGAGACCGGATTCGACGACCGTGACGGGTGCTCCGGTGCCGGACGTCCGGGCGACCTGCAGGCGGTCGAGGAACGCCGGGTCCTCGAAGTACCGCAGGCCGACGAAGCGGTTGACGACCGCGTACAGGTCACGGGTCGCGGCGAGCAGTACCCGCCGTCCCGTCTCGGTACGCAGGTACCGGGTGGCATGCGGTACGAGTGCGGTGGCGACACCGGCGATCGCCAGCAGCACGGTGAGTCCCACGAGGCCGGTCCACTCCACGCGGCCGGCGGCCACCCGGTCGATGACGGACTTCATCAGCCAGGCAACGGCGATCGGCACGCCGCCGCTGGCGACCGACATCAGCAGGTACCAGGTCACCTGTCCGGGCGCGGCTCTGAAGGCGAGTCCGAGCGCCCGCCCGGCGCGGGCTGTCATGGAACGGGTCAACCGACCGTTGCCGTCTCGACCTCGGTATCCCGCTCGACGATCGGACCGAGGTCGTAGTCGGTAGCGTCGACCTCGCCGTCCCGGATGAGCAGGAACGACGGGTACCCGGTCACGCCGAATGCCTGCTGCACCGGACCGAGGTCGGGTTCGACGACGACGGTTGCGACGGCGCTGAGTTGCTCGATGTAGTCGGCCGACGCTTCCGGAGTCCCGGCGATGACGGCGAGCACGCTGTCCCGCCCACCGGGCCGCTCAGCGGCGTGCCGGACGAACCCGGGCAGCCGCTCTGCGCACGGCTTGCACGACGGGGAGAGGAACCCGATCAGCGGGCGCTCACCCAACGAGGCGAGGGTGACGGTGCGCCCGTCGACGGCGGACGCCTCGAACGGCGCCACGTTCGCACCGGCCGGGAGGGTCGTCGCGGCGTCACCCATCGGGGGGCGGCTGCGCAGGTCGGCCAATTCGGTGGTCTGCTCCCGTAGGCGGCGCACGACACCGATGGTCAGCAGTAGGTTGACGACGGCGATCAGCCCCACGAGGGCGACGGTCGCGGCCAGGTACGGCATCGGATCTCCTTGACGACGAGACAGTCCGGCGGGTGCCGGCGGGCCGGTCAGCCGGCCCGCCGGGTCACCCCCTGTTGTTCAGACGGTGGTCAGCACTCGTACTTCACTTGGATGGTGCACCCGCCGCAGGTGTACTTCTTGCCGTCGTAGCAGCACTTGCGGTACATGCCGTAGATGCCCGAGCAGTAGCACCACACGTTGCTGCAGGTGACGGCCTTCGCCGTCGCCTTCGGCGCAACCAGGGCGAGCAGGCGGTCGGACACTGCCGTGATGGTTCGCGTCATTGGATCCTCCCGTGACCCGGCCACGGGGTGCGGCCGGACAAGATCCATCAAAGAGTTCGGATGTGGCGGGCACCAGGATGTCCGACCGGACGTTTGAGCCGTTCCCGTACGACCGGAGCGGCGGGCCGTGGAGAACCGAGGCGATGGTCAGGCAACCAGCCGCACGGGTAGGAGGGCGAGAACGACTGTTGCGGCGACCGCCAGCAGAATGCGTGGTGTCCGAAGACCGCGCCACCACGGGATCATCCAGAGCAGCAACCACAGTGCGCCGGCGATGACCACGTGCCCGCCGATCACGCCGAGGGTGGTCTCCTCACACCTGTTGTCGGCCAATGCCTCCCGACACAGCGCCGGCTGGCTCAGGGAGCCGTCCCGGAAGCTGGCCAGGACCCCCGCCATGCAGGCCACCACCGGGGCCGCCACCAGGGTGAGCAGCGGCGTAACCAACCATCCGGCGAGATCCCGGCGCCGGTCCTTGAGCCATCCCACCGGCAGCAGGTTACTGCCGGACATCGGTGCTGAGTAGGTCCCGGCCGCCGGTGCACCGCCGGTTCGCCCACGGCTTGGTCGGCATACCGACTCCGTTCGGCGCTGGATGGGTGCAGACTCGGCGGGAGGAGAGGGGTCTGGCATGGGCGCCACGGTCGCTGGGCTTGAGCTGTACGCGGGGCCGCCGGTCCTGGGTGGGCCGGATGATCTGGACGGGATCATCCGGTCGTTCATCGACGACGCGGTCGAGTCGCTGTTGATCGCGGTACAGGAGATCGACTCGGAGTTGATCGCCAAATCGATCCTGGCGGCCAAGGCCCGCAAGGTGGCTGTGCAGATCATCCTGGAGGGCAGCTATCTCACCGAGGAGACGCCCCCGACGGACCCCTGGCGGGTCGGCGGCGAGAACGAGGTCAACCGGGCTATCCACGCGGCATTCCTGCGCGCCGGGATCGACGTCATCACGGACCTCAATCCGGCGATCTTCCACCAGAAGTTCGTGGTACGCGACCACGGCGAACCGACCGCCGCGGTGCTCACCGGTTCGACGAACTTCACCCGCACCGACACCGGCACCAACAACGGCGGGGGGAACAACCTCAACCACGTCCTGATCCTGCACGGGCAGCGGGCGGCCAGCCAGTACCGGGGCGAGTTCCTCCGGATGCGCTCCGGCACCTTCGGCCAGTTGCACGAGCGGGTGGAGCCGAAACCGGCGGAGTTCCGGCTCGCCGGCATCCGGGTCAAGCCGCTGTTCGCCCCCCGGCACGGCCCGGAAATGGAGATCATGAAGCAGATGCTGAAGGCGGCCGTCAGCATCGACTTCGCGATGTTCACCTTCGCCCAGTCCTCGGGCATCGACGACACGATGGTCCGGCTGGTGGGCCACGACCTGCCGATCCGGGGCGTGCTCGACCGGGGCCAGGGGGCGCAGCGGTGGGCGGCCACCACCGGGCTGCGGGCCGCCGGCGTCCAACTGTGGGAGAACAGGCCCGGCACGGGCGTCCGCAAGCTGCACCACAAGCTCATGGTGATCGACGAGCGGATCGTCATCCTGGGCAGCTTCAACTACACCGGCCCGGCCACCACGCTGAACGACGAGAACATCATCGTCCTGGGCGACCTGGAAGAGACGGACGTGGCTGCCGAGGCCACCCAGCGGGGGTTCGCCGCCTTCGCCGCCGCCGAGATCCAGCGCATCATCACCGACCTCGGCCGACCCGTCACCTGACCATCGCGCAGACAGCGCGACCTGGTGGAGCGGGGCTGCGGGCCGGAGGGTCGTCCGGACCCGCCTGTCCACGGTCGAACCGCCGAGAGATCACAGGTGGTGGCGCCGCCACCGGCTCAGCTCCGTCTCCTCGGCCTCGTGCTCGCGTAGTGCCGACTCCCGGACCCGGTCCCGGGCTGCCCGCCCGGTCACCCGTTGGATCATGGCCAGCAGCAGACAGACGCCGGTGAGCAGGCCGAGTGCCGCGAGCGCCCGCATCTGGGCAGCGGCGAACGCGAGGGCGATGAGCGTGCCCGCGGCGAGCAGCCAGGAGGGCCGGAGCCGGCGGAACGTCCGGACGACGATTGCGGCCTCGGTGAGGAGGAACAACGTGACCGCCCCGTAGAGCACGCCGATCTCGTCCCCGTGCAGGTGCTGGCGGGGACCGGCCACGGTGGTGACGAGCACCTTCAATCCGAGCGCCGTGAAGACGATCGCGATGATCAGCGGCAGGTGCAGGTAGGTGTAGACGTCCCGGATCAACGGGACGCGTACCCGGTCCCGGGTGCCGTGCACCGCCTGTTCGACGGCCATCGCGAGGCTGTCGAAATGCAGCCACCAGAGAGTGCCGACCAGGGCGATGCCGAGCACCGCCGCACCGATCACCGGTCCGCTCAGGTCGAGGTCGTTGCCCTGCCCGGGCCCCAACCCCAGAGCGATCACCGATTCGCCGAGCGCCACCAGCACGATCTGGGCGTGCCGCTCCGCCCAGTGCCCGGCCGACGTCAGGGACCATCCGGCATACGGCAGCAGGAAGCCCAACGCGTACTCGACGACCAGAGCGAGCAGCCACGCCCCGAGCCGTACCAAGGCCTCGGTCCGCTGTCCCACCACCGTGAAGTACGGGATGAGCGCGCCGGCCAGGACCAGCCCGCCGGCCACGGTGGCCGGCACGGCGAGGAACCAGAGGTCCCGGCGTGACCGGGTGGCCGGATTCCAGACGCACCAGAAGGTCGCGATGGTCAACGCCCGGATTGTCAGGTAGGTCAGCGCGAACACCAGCGGACCGGGCAGGTCGTCCGACTGGTCGATGAACGCCCGCGGGGTCGCCAGCGCGAGCACGAGGACGGCGCTCATGATGCCGATCCCGATCAACGGCAGCACTCCGGTGTCCGCCCGGACGAGGTTGCCAAGGGCTGCGAATCCGCTCCAGCACCACCAGAGCAGGGCCAACACGACGCAGCCCGCTTCCAGCCCCAGCACGCTCAGTTCGTCGGCGAGGAGTTCGGTCACGTTGAGGAAGGCGAAGACGAAGACCAGGTCGTAGAGGAGTTCCAGCCGGGTCACCCGGGATCCCGGTGCCCCGGGGAGCAGCCAGCGTGACGATCGAATTCGCGCTTCGCGGCTGGCCGACTCACCGTGCTCCGCGGCCTCGCGTCCCGGCCGGTTGGCGTCCCCCACCGTCGGTACCTCAGGTCATCAGGCTGGTGAGGAAGTCACCGAGACCCTGCGCGATCGCCATGAGCCCACCACCGATGGCCTTCACGGTCTGGGCCGCCCCGTCGGGACGGAACGCCATGAAGAAGATGACGAAGCCGAGGAACAGCCAGGCGAAGATTTTCTTGACGGTAATCGGCATCTTTTCCCCATTCGGGTCGTGAACGGCTCCTGTCCGTACACGATTGAGGTCCTGATCTGAGCCGGCGCCGGATGGCGACGCGAGGGCTTCCCCGGCGGAGGCGGCTCGCAAACGGACCAGGACCGGGACGGCTACCGATGGGTCGGCAACACCCGCCGCAGGTTTGTCCCGTGGACAACCGGGTAGCGCCGTTCGTACGGCCCGAAGCCGACGTCGTGGCGAGGTTGCGACCCACGACCGACCAGGAGGCGACAATGGAGAGCCGGATCAAGGTGCTCGGCCACCCGCTGCACCCGATGTTGGTGATGTTCCCGGTCGCCCTCTTCGTCACGGCCGTCCTGTTCGACCTGGTCGACGCGTTCGGCGGGCCCGAGGTGCTGGGCGAGGTGGCGTACTGGAACATCGCGGTCGGGCTGGTGGTGGGCGTGCTGGCCGCCGCGGTGGGCTCGTTCGACCTGCTCGCTATCCCGGCGGGCACCCGGGCCAAGCGGGTCGGCGTCATTCATGCCCTGGTCAACATCGGCGTGCTGCTGCTCTTCGGCGGCGTCTGGCTGACCCGGATGTCCGCGGACGAGCCGAACGCGGCCGGTGCCCTGGTGGCCATCGAGGTGGTGGCGCTCGCCGGGGCCGGGATCGGCGCCTGGTTCGGCGGCGAACTGGTCGACCGGCTCGGCGTCGGGGTCGATCCCGACGCCCATCTCGACGCGCCCAGCTCGCTGCGCCCGGGCGGCCCGGCGAACAGCAAACTGGATCAGATGGGGGATGCGCGATGAGTCATCCGAGACGCTCCGATCGAGGCTGGGACCCGTTCGCCGAACTCCAGGCGCTGCGCGGTGAGCTGGGCCGACTGGTCGGCACCGCCCTGGTGGGTGCTGGCGGCGGTACGCCGGACGTGGACCTGACCGAATCCGCCGAGGGCTGGACGGTGACGGCCCGGCTGCCCGGTGTCGCCCCCGACGAGGTGGCGCTCGAACTGGACGATCGTGAGCTGTGCATCCGGGGCCGGTCCGAAGCGGAGGTCAACGCGGATCTTGGTATGCCCGGCACCGGCTCCCGCAGCCGCACCTTCGAGCACCGGGTGACCCTGCCCAACCACATCGACGCCGACCGGATCGACGCGGTAATGGATCACGGCCTGCTCACCGTACGGCTGCCCCGGGCCGCCCGCAGCGCGCGTCGCACCATCACGATCGGCCGGACCGTCCCCGGCGCGGCCGGTGCCGCGGGCGGCGTGAGCGTCGGCGTCGGCCCGGCCAGCCCGTCGCTGGCCGGAGATCCGGCAGCCGACCGGGAACTGCATCGACCGGACGTCGTAGACACCACGCTGCGCCAGCCCGGCTGAAGCGCGATCAGATGATCGGACGCGTCCGGGATCTGGTGCCCGAGGTCGAACGCATCGCCGTGCTGCGGGCCAACGCGCTCGGGGACTTCATCTTCGCGTTGCCTGCCCTGGAGGCGTTGCGGGCCGCCTATCCGACAGCCGAACTGGTCCTGCTGGGGGCGCCGTGGCACGCCGGCCTGCTCGCCGGGCGGCCCGGCCCGGTGGACCGGGTGCTGGTGGTGCCGCCGGGCCCGGGGATCCGGGACCCCGGCCCGGACGAGCCGGTCGGGCAGATGACCGACTTCCTGGCCGCCGCCCGGCGGGAACGGTTCGACCTGGCGATCCAGATGCACGGCGGTGGCGCCAACTCCAATCCGCTGGTCAGCGCCCTGGGCGCCCGACTCACCGCCGGCCTGCGGGCCGCGGACGCTCCGCCGCTGGACCGCTGGCTCCGATACGTGTACTACCAGCCGGAGGTGGTGCGTTATCTCGAGGTCGCGGGCCTGGTCGGCGGCCAGCCGGCCGGCTTCACGCCCCGGTTGGCGGTCACCGAGGGCGACCGGGCCGAGGCGCTGGCGGTCGCGGGTCCGCCGGACCGTCCCCGGGTGGCCCTGCACCCCGGTGCCAGCGATCCGCGTCGCCGCTGGCCGGCCGAGCGGTTCGCCGAGGTGGCGGATCGGCTGGCCGGTGACGGGTACGAGGTCTTCGTCACCGGCGGCGCCGGTGAGCGGGACCTGGCCGAGCGGGTGCGGTCGGCGGCCCGCGTGCCGGTGCGGTCGCTGGCCGGTGAGCTGTCCCTCGGCGGGCTGGTCGGCTTCCTCGCGAGCTGCGCGGTGGTGGTGTCGAACGACACGGGGCCGGTGCATGTGGCCGCGGCCGTGGGCACCCCCACGGTCGGCATCTTCTGGGTCGGCAACATGATCAACTGTGCGACGCCGGTCCGCGCCCGGCACCGGCCGATCGTCTCGTGGCGGTTGACCTGCCCCGTGTGCGGCGCGGCGGGCGGCGAGGACATCTACCCGGACCGGCCGGACACCGCAGGCTGTGATCACCGGGAGTCGTACGTCACCGACGTACCGGTGGTGGAGGTGCTGGCGGCGGTGGCAGACCTGGCGGCTGCCGATAACCTGCCGGCTACCGACCCTCGTCGGCGAGGATGACCTCCCACGCCTCCACGTCCCGGTCGGTGACCGTGGTCGGTGACTCCAGGTGGAAGGCGCCACTGGGCAGGATGCCGGCGCCGCCGTACCGCTCCAGCACGGCGAGCTGCGCGGCCACATCCTCGCCCTGGTGCCGCGCGTCCAGCAGGGGCCAGAAGTCGAAGCCGCCCGCCGCGATCAGCCTGGCCCGGTCGTACAGCACGCAGCCGCCGATCCAGGAAACCTTGTACGCCCGCCACTCGTCCCGACCGAGCGCCAACCGTTCCGTGATGTGGAGCAGGTTGGCAGCCGGATGGATCCGGGCCCGGTCCCATTCCGGGGTGCCGGGCCGTACCTGTTCGGCGACCGGTGGCCCGGACCACTCCTCGTAGTGGCGATGGGTCTCCGGCCGTACGTCGTCGGCGTAGGACAGCCCGTGCACCGCGTTACCGACGAAGCCGCAGCCCAACCGCTGGATCGCGGTGAGCATCCGGGCAGGCGCCCCCGGTTCCAGCCAGACGTCGTCGTCGACGAACATGACGTACCTGGCTCGGGACTTCTCGAGCAGGAAGGCGCGGTGTTCGGCCAGGCCCCGGCGGGGCAGCCGCCGGGTGAGTAGCACCGGATGGCCCTGGTGCCGCAGCACGCGCGCCATGGTGGCGGCTGCCGGCTCGGCCCACGAGGGCCCGTCGTCGGACTGGTCGCTCACCACCACCCCGAATCCCGGTGGTGAGTTCTGCGCGGCCAGGCCGGAGAGGGTGACGGCCAGTTCGGCCGGCCGGTTACGGGTCGGGACCAGGACGTCGAGCAGGCGGTCCCGCGCGAAATCGGCCGGATGACCGGGGTCCAGCGGCCGGTTCACCGCCGCCGCTCACTCGATTGGAAGGCACCCTCGTCGTCACTCTCCGGACGTGACGGGCCCCTTCCAGCCGCTGGGGCGCGGGCCGACCCGTGCGCCCGGATCCTGTCGATGATCGCCGAGGTGGACCGGTCCGGTACGTAGCCCAAGGTGCGTACCTCGCCACCGAGGTCGTGCACCAGCGGTGCCTCGGGTACCAGCTCGGGCGGGTAGTCGCCGCCCTTGACGTACACGTCCGGCCGGACGACCTCGATCAACGCGCCCGGCGAATCCTCCTCGAAGACCACCACGAAGTCCACGCACGACAGCGCGGCCAGCACGGCCACCCGGTCCTCGACCGGATTCACCGGGCGGTCGGGGCCCTTGAGCCGACGTACGCTGTCGTCGGAGTTGACCGCCACGATGAGCAGGTCCCCGAGGGCGCGCGCCTGCTCCAGATAGCGCACGTGGCCCCGGTGCAGCACGTCGAAGCAGCCGTTTGTGAAGACGATGGTGCGGCCGGCCGATCGGTGCCGGTCGACCAGGGCGGCGAGCCCCACCGGATCTACCACGCTGGGCCAGCGACCGCCCGCCTCGGGTGCACCGAGCGCGGCGAGCAGGTCCCCCCGGTCGCAGACGCAGGTGCCCGTCTCCGACACCGTGATCGCGGCGGCGAGCTGGGCGAGCTGGGCGGCGGTGTGCAGCGGCGCGTCGGCGGCCAGTGCCAGGGTCATGGCCGCCAGATAGGAGTCGCCGGCCCCCACGGTGTGGCTCGCCGGCACCGGCGTCGTGGCGTTGTGCCGTGGCTGCCCGTCGGCGCCCCCGACCACCGAACCGTCCGCGTCCAGGGTCACCGCGACGACGTCCGCGCCGGTGCGTTCCCGCAGTTCCGGTAGCCGGGACCGGGCCACCTCGACGCGGTCGGCGTACGGCTCGGCGCCCGCGGCCACCACCTGATGGTCGGCGAAGCCCAACTCGTCGCCGGTCAGTTCGAGGTCACCGGACGGGATCGACGTCTCGCTGGGCAGCAGCGACACCGCGTCGGGCACGACCGGCCGGGGTGGTTCCGCGTCGAGCAGGCGGGTGGCCTCGGCGAAGCTCGGGGTCACCACGGTCGGTGCCAACCCGCGCCATTCGGTGAGGTCGTGCGCGTCGAGGGCCACGATGGCGAACAGATCCCGGTGCCGGACCAGCCAGTCGCGCACCGGCGGGGGAAGCGCCCCCGCGCCGTAGTCGCAGATCACCAGCGTCGGATCGCCCTCGCCGCCGGCCCGCAACTCGTCAGTGGCCCGGGCGAGGGCGGCGAGCAGGTGACCAACCGCCTCGTCGGTGAGCCTGTCGTCGGCGTCCCCCTCGTCCTCGCGTACCAGGATCTGGTTGCCGGCCAGCAACCGCCGCTTGATCGGCGTGGGGCGGCCCGGTTGGGACACCGTGCGGTCCCACACGCCGGCCCGGTCCAGGCAGTCGTGCAGTTCGTCGCCGGCGACGTCCGTCCCGACGGGTGCCACGAGGGCGGCCCGGCCGCCAAGCGCGGCCAGGTTGACCGCGGTGTTGGCCGCACCGCCGGCGGCCACCAGCCGGCGGCGCAGGGTGAGGACCGGTGCCGGGGCCTCCCGACACAACCGGTCGGAGTCGGCGAACCGCCATTCGTCGAGCATGGCGTCCCCGACCACCAGCACGCCACGCCCGACCCAGCCATTGACCACGGCGGCGAGCCGGCGTTGTTCTGCTGCTCCTGTCGCCATACCGGTACGGGTCCCCGGGCGGCCGTCGGTCAAACCACGGTAGGCGACCTGGCACTCCTGGTGGCGTACGCCACTGTTGGCGACGTTTGCCCCTTCCTGGCCCGGGAACGTCATTTGGTGAGCGAGAGGAGACTGCCGATGGCACCGTCACTGCAGGGAAAGCGCGTCGCGTTCGTCGCCACCGACGGGGTGGAGGAGGTCGAGTACACCGAGCCCCGCAAGGCCGTGGAACAGGCCGGTGCGGTGGCCGAGCTGGTCTCCATGAAGCCCGGCTCGATCCAGGCATTCAACCACCTGGACAAGTCCGGGACGTACGACGTCGACGTGACCGCCGCCGACGCGGACCCGGACCGGTACGACGCGCTGGTGTTGCCCGGCGGCGTGGCCAATCCGGACGCGTTGCGGACGGATCCGGACGTGGTCCGGTTCATCCGGGCGTTCTTCGACACCCACAAGCCCGTCGGGGTGATCTGCCACGGACCGTGGACACTGATCGAGGCGGGCGTGGTCGAGGGGCGGACCCTGACCTCCTGGCCGAGCCTGCGCACGGACCTGGCCAACGCCGGGGCGACCTGGGTGGACGAGCAGGTCTACACCGACAACGGCCTGGTCAGCAGCCGGAAGCCGGACGACATTCCGGCCTTCTGCGCCAAGATCGTCGAGGAGTTCGCCGAGGGCAAGCACTGACCCGGTGCCCGTCACCGGCGCTGGCGGCGGGCACCGGGTGCCAGGCCAGGCCCGGCGCCCACGCGGTGGAAAGGGCCCCTTCCCGGTCGAAAGCGACGGGATGGGGCTCTTACCTCACGTGCCGGTGCTAACGGGACCGCCGGCCACGTAGACGACCTGGCCGTTGACGAATCCGGCATCGGGATGCACCAGGTATGCGGCGGTGTGCGCGATGTCCTCGGGCTGGCCCACCCGGCGTACCGGGATGGACTCGGCGGCGATCCGCTGGTGTTCGGCGAAGTCACGACTGAGGCCGCGGGCGGTGGCCCGGGTCATTCCGCTGACCACGAAGCCTGGTGCGATGGCGTTGGCGGTGACGCCGTGCGGGCCGAGTTCGAGGGCGAGCGACTTGGTGAACCCGAGGATTCCGGCCTTCGCGCTGGCGTAGTCGCTGCGGCCGGCGGTGCCGTGGGCCGAGATGCTGGACAGGTTGACGATCCGCCCCCAACCGGCCTCGATCATCGACGGGGCGACGAGCCGGGTGAACAGGAAGGGCGCGCGCAGGTTGACCCCGACGACGGCGTCCCACTGGGCCACCGTGAGTTCGGTGATGGTGGCGGTGCGGTTGAAGCCGGCGTTGTTGACGAGCACGGTCGGCGGTCCGAGCGCCGCCGACACCTCGGCCACGGCCCGGGTCACGGCGGTTTCGTCGGCGATGTCGGCCGCCACGGCCGTCGCGGTCCCGCCCGTGGACCGGATCGCCTCGACCGTGCCGGCACAGTCGGCCTCGGCGAGGTCGACTATCCCGACGGCCATGCCGTCCCGGGCGAGTCGCTTGGCGACGGCGGCGCCGATTCCGCCGGCGGCACCGGTCACGATGGCCACCCGACGCGTTGAGTTCATCATGGCCCCAGTCCACGGCAACCGCCGCCCGGCCCGGTAAGGATTTAGCGAGCGGCTACATGTTCGGTCTCTGGGCACACCCAGACCAATGCCGGGGATTGCGGCGCTTCGTTGCTTACTCAGCGTCATGTGGTCGCGAGCCCGTCCGTCGGCTCCACTCCCCTTTGCCGTGCTGTAGCCCACGCAACAGTTACTCAGGGCGACGCCGGTGAGTCGGCGAGGTCGGAGGCGAGGTGACCCACCGTAATCCGGCGGGGTCTGGGGTGGCATGACCTGCAGTCACGCGGCTCACCGCCTTCCCGCGCGACGGTCGGTCGGGCCAAGGGGTGGACGTCAGCCGCCGGCGCCACGGAGCCGGCGAGGTAGCGTACGGTCCAATGATCTACTTTGATCTTGGTGTCGACGACTTGGCCGACACCCGGTTCGCGATCTCGCCGGTGGCGGACACGGTGTGCAGCCTCTGCGTGCTGCGCGACCCCGGCCGGTACGCGCTGCACCTACCCTGGCGCCGGGACGTCCTCGATCGGCTCGGCGCGGTGGACACCCGGCTGCTGATGTCCCTGGTCGGCCGCAGTGGCGCGCTGCCGGACTTCCTCACCCCCCGACCGCCCGATTTCGCGCTCACCATCGACGAGGAACTGGACGTCATCCGGCGTACCCCGCCCGACCTGGTGCGCCGCGACCTGTTCGCCACGCACCGGCCGGACCCGCCGCCGGAGGTGCTGGCGGAGTCGCTGACCGGGGGAGACCGGGCGGTCGGCCGGCTCCGGGGCGCTTTGTGTGACCTGCTCCGGCACTACTGGGAACTGGCCATCGAGCCGTACTGGTCGCAGATCCGGTTGCTGCTGGAGGCCGACATGACCTACCGGGCCCGCCGGCTCGCGCGGGGTGGGGCCCGGCTGCTCTTCGCCGACCTGCACCCCAACGTGAGTTGGCGGGACGGGACGCTGCGGATCGACAAGATGATCGGCCACCATCGGGTCGCCGCCGCCGGTCGGGGCCTGCTGCTGGTGCCGACGCTGTTCGCGTACAAGCCGGTCCCGCCGCTCGATCCGACCGAGCCGCCGTGGCTCGCGTACCCGTGCCGTGGGGTGGCGACCCTGTGGGCCGCGCCGCCGGCCGCCGACGGCACCGCGCTGGCGGCACTGCTCGGGCCGCCCCGGGCGACGCTGCTGAGGCTGCTCGCCGAGGAGCTGCCCACCGTCGAACTCGCCCGCCGGCTGCGAGTGACCCCGAGCGCGGTCTCCCAGCACCTGCGGGTGCTGCACGCGACCGGGCTTGTCACCCGCAGCCGGGACGGACGGCGGGTGCTCTACCGGCGCAGCCCGCTCGGCGACCAACTGGTCGGCCAGGCGGTCGGCCATCCGGGCGCCCCCTGACCGCCACGTCAGCGGCCTGCCCTGGACGCTACTTGACCACCAGGTGGCCGGTCCGCTCGAAGGCGGCCAGGTCGGCCAGCGTCTCGATGACCGAGGTCGAGATCGGTGCCGGGAACTCCGCCGCCGTGAAGAACCGGGCGTCGGTGGTCTCCTCGGTCGTGGTGACCAGGTCGCCGGACCACCTGTCGACCCGGAACGCCACGGTGAAGACCTGGTAGGTGTGGCCCCACATGTTGGTGTGGGTGCGGTCCGGGCCGGTGTACATGGCGAACGGGGTCACCGCCGCCGCCCGCAGCCCGCTCTCCTCCCACACCTCGCGGACCGCGCACTCGGAGATCGACTCGCCCAGCTCCATGGCACCCGCCGGCATCGCCCAGTGCCCGTTGTCCGAGCGTTCGATGAGCAGCACCCGGCCGGCGTCGTCGCGGACCACCGCGCGGGCCCCGACGAACAGCAGGACCCGGTCGCCGGCCAGGGCGCGCAGCTGACCCACGTACGACTCGGCCCACGACAGATACGCCATGGTTCCTCAGCCTATGGGCGCCATGGCCAGCGCGCGGACGAGAAGATCCGAGCCGGCCACGCCTTTGAGGATGTGAGCCACACCACTACGGTCGTATCCATGCGTAGCACGATGATGGACGCCCCCCTCCAGGTCTCCCGAATCCTCGTCCACGGCAGCACCGTGCACGGGCGCTCCGAGGTGGTGACGTGGACCGGCGGCGAGCCGCGCCGCATGTCGTACGCCGAGGTCGGCGCCACCGCCGCCCGCCTCGCCCACGCCCTGCGCGACGATCTCGGGGTCACCGGCGACCAGCGGGTCGGCACGTTCATGTGGAACAACAACGAGCACCTGGTGGCGTACTTCGCGGTGCCCAGCATGGGCGCGGTGCTGCACACCCTCAACATCCGGCTGTTCCCCGACCAGCTCGCCTACATCGCCAACCACGCCGACGACCACGTGGTCCTTGTCGACACGACGCTGGTCCCGCTGCTGGCCAAGGTGCTACCCGAGATGACCACCGTTCGGCACGTGGTGGTGGTCGGCGGCGGGGACCCGGCACCGCTTGTCGCCGCGGCCGGCGGGCGGATCGCCGTACACCACTGGGACGACCTGCTGCGTGACAAGCCGGACCGGTACGACTGGCCCGAGGTCGACGAGCGGGACGCGGCCGCGCTCTGCTACACCTCCGGGACCACCGGCAACCCCAAGGGGGTGGCCTACTCGCACCGGTCCATCTACCTGCACTCCCTCCAGATCTGCATGCCGGAGGGGTTCGGTCTCGGGCCGACCAGCAAGGAGCTGGCCATCGTGCCGATGTTCCACGCGATGTCATGGGGCATCCCGTACGCGGCGTTCCTGTCCGGGGCGTCGCTGATCATGCCGGACCGGTTCCTCCAGGGCGCCCCGATCGCCCAGATGATCGCCGCCGAGCGGCCCACGCTTGCCGGCGCCGTGCCCACCATCTGGACGGATCTGCTCGCCCATCTGGACGCCAACCCGACCGACACCTCGTCCCTGCGGGAGGTCATCGTCGGCGGTTCGGCCTGCCCGCCCGCGCTGATGCACGCCTTCGCCGAGCGGCACCAGATCGACGTCGTACACGCCTGGGGGATGACCGAGATGTCCCCGCTCGGTTCGGTGGCCCGCCCACCGGCCGGCGCAACCGGCGAGGCGGCCTGGCCGTACCGCTACAGCCAGGGACGGATCCCGGCCGGCGTCGAGGCGCGCATCGTGGGACCGGACGGCCAGCCGATGCCCGCGGACGGGACCTCCGTGGGGGAACTGGAGGTCCGTGGTCCGTGGGTCACCGCGCGGTACGTCGGGGACGACGGCCCCGACCCGGACAAGTTCCGCGACGGCTGGCTGCGTACGGGTGATGTCGGCACCCTGTCGACGGAGGGCTACCTCACGCTCACCGACCGGGCCAAGGACGTGATCAAGTCAGGCGGCGAATGGATCTCCTCGGTGGAGCTGGAGAACGCGCTGATGGCCCACCCCGCGGTGGTGGAGGCGTGCGTGGTGGGGGTGCCCGACGACCGGTGGGACGAGCGTCCGCTGGCCACCGTGGTGCTCCGGGAAGGGACAACGGCCTCGGCCGAGGAACTGCGCGAGTTTCTCGGCACCCGGGTGGCGCACTGGCAGTTGCCCGAACGGTGGGCGTTCATCGAGGCGGTGCCGAAGACCTCGGTCGGCAAGTTCGACAAGAAGCGGGTCCGGTCCCGGTATGCCGATGGCGAACTGTCGGTCACCACGGTCGGATGATGTGGCGCCATCTGCCGCCGGTCGGCCGGACCATCGCCGTCGCGACCGTCGACGCGGTCGGTGCCGCCCGAGCCCGGGACGTGGACGGCTACGTCACGGCCACCGATCGGCTGGCCGCCGTCGATCCGCGACTCGTCGGACCGGTGCTCGGCACGGTCACCCGCATGCTGCTGGAGGAGACGCACCCGAACGGGCTTACCGGCGAGGACCTTCGGGAGATCCAGCGGCGAGCCGCCCGGTCCGCGGAGGTGTGGCTGCCCGACACCGACGGGCACGCGATCGGCGTGCTGCTCACCGGCGCGCTCGGCGTCCAACCGGACGAGGCCGGGCCGGTCGAGGCGACCGCGGTTGCCCGGCACGCGCCGCTGCTGCTCGCGGATCTGGTGACGGCCTCCGGTCTGCCGCTCGCCGACTTCCTGGACGCAGCGTTCGCCGAGACCGCCCGGACCGAGACGATGGAGCTGCCGTAGGGACTCACCGGGCTTCTAGCACGTCCCGGCGGGGCGCGCGGACGTTGTCGAGTTATCGGTACGCCGCGAGCCGGTCTGCGCTACGACTGCCTGAGCGGGGCGGCGCCGCCTCGCGGGCGGGTGGACGATGCGGCCGGGTGATCCGACGAAGCTGCTGCACAAGGGCGAGGCGACGCGGCGGGCCTCGTTCCTCGAACTGTTCTTCGACCTCGTCTTCGTCTTCGCGCTGACCCGGGTCGTGGCCCGGGCCGTGGAGGACCTCACGGCCGAGCCCGGGTACTCCCAGGTCGCGGAGGTGGCCGGCGACGCGGCCAAGACGGCGCTGGTGCTGCTCGCCCTCTGGTCGGTCTGGCAGGGCACCGCGTGGACCACCAGCCGGTACGACCCGTACCACCCGATAGTGCAGCTCAGCGTGTTGATCGCGTTGGTCTCCAGCATGGTGATGGGCGTCGGCATCCCGCGCGCCTTCGTCGAGGGCGGCGCCGTGTTCCTCGCCGGCTACCTGACCGCCCAGCTCAGCCGGCCGCTGTTGCTGTCCATGACATTGCCGGCGGGCGAGCGGCGCCGGCTCAAGCTGCGGATGCTGATCACACATTCGGTGACGGCGGTCCCGTGGGTCCTGGGTTATCTGTTCACGGAGGGTAGCGAGCGGGCCATTGTCTGGACCGGGGCGCTGGGCATCGAATACCTGGCCAACCGGTTCGGCTGGCCGGTGCCCGGCCTCGGCCGGTCCACCGCCGCCAAATGGAGCATCGCCGGTGAGCACCTGGCCGAGCGTTACCAGCAGTTCTTCCTGGTCGCGCTCGGGGAGGCGGTGCTGGTCACCGGGCTTACCTACGTCGACGGCACGCGGGGGCCAGCGCCGACGACGGCCTTCGCCGTGGCCCTCGGTACGTCGATCCTGCTCTGGAGGATCTACTTCTACCGCGCCGGCCAGATCCTCGCCGAGGCCGTCGGGGCGAGCCGGCACCCCGCCCGGATCGGCCGCTCCGCCGCGGACTCGCACCTGCTGATGATGGCCGGGTTGGTCACCACGGCGATCGGCTACGAGCTGACCATCGCCCACCCGAGCGGGCACACCCCACCCGCCTGGATCGGGGTGATCCTCGGCGGGCCGGCGCTGTACCTGATCGGCCGGTCCCGGTTCGAGCGGGAGGTCTTCAACCGCATCTCCCCGTCCCGCCTGATCGCCCTCGCAACCCTGGGCGTGCTCTTCCCGGCACTGCTCTGGGCACCGCCTCTGGTGGTGCTGACCGCGGCCGGAACGGTGCTGGCCGCGGTGGCGGCCGTCGACGCGCGGCGGGCCTGGGGCAAACCCCCAGAGCCACCAGCACCCCCCATCTAGCCCCGCCCCTGCCCCCTGC
>NZ_JBHTDD010000019.1:0-132282 GCF_042666615.1 Plantactinospora sp. GCM10030261 | reverse complement strand
GCCCGCATCCGCAGCGAACGACAACGACGATGGGGCCAACCCGCCACCCGCGCAGCCTGAACCCAACACCCCGAACGTTGGTGGTCACGGCACTAGATCGACTCGATGTCGGCGAAGTTGCGGGGTCGCGCCGTCTCCAACCCCCCTGTTTCGCCGACATCGAGTCGATCTTGGGAGACGTGCCCGTCAATGGGGTCGATGTAGCTAAGCTTCTTGACGACACATTGAGATGTAGCTAAGTTTCAGCCATCCGGCTGAGAGGTCGTCGTCAATGCATCTTCGACTCGTCACCGCGACCGCCCTGGTGGCCGCCCTCGCCACCACCCTCACCCCACTTCCCGTCCAGGCCGGCACCGTGGACCGGCAGACCGGCACGATGGACCGGCAGGCCGGCACCGTGGACCGGCAGACCGGCACGATGGACCGGCAGGCCGGCACCGTGGACCGGCAGACCGGCACGATGGACCGGCAGACCGGCACCGTGGACCGGCAGACCGGCACGATGGACCGGCAGGCCGGCACCGTGGACCGGCAGGTCACCGCCGGAAACCCGGCCCGTCCACCAGGCGAGCACGGGTGGGTCACGTCCACGCTGCGGCACATGAGCCTGCCGCAGAAGGTCGGCCAGCTGTTCAGCACGTACGTCTACGGCGCCGACGCGGCCGAGCCGAGCGCCGCGGACCGGGCCGCCAACCGGGCCGCCTTCGGTGTCGAGACACCGGCCGAGGTCGTCGACACGTTCCACCTCGGCGGCGTCTGCTACTTCTCCTGGTCGCACAACCTGAACGAGCCC
Source organism: Plantactinospora sp. GCM10030261 (assembly GCF_042666615.1). Classification (NCBI taxonomy): domain Bacteria; kingdom Bacillati; phylum Actinomycetota; class Actinomycetes; order Micromonosporales; family Micromonosporaceae; genus Plantactinospora; species Plantactinospora sp. GCM10030261. Next base: position 131,489 of record NZ_JBHTDD010000019.1, on the reverse strand, counting down.
CGCCAGATCGCCACCCTGTCCAACGGTCTGCAGCGGGCCGCCCTGGGCGACGGCGCGAAGGGGCGGGTGCCGCTGCTCATCTCCACCGACCAGGAGCAGGGCGTCGTGCTGCGGATGCCGGCCCCGGCGGCGCAGTTCCCCGGCGCGATGGCGCTGGGCGCCGCCCGCTCACCCCGGGCGGCGTACACGGCGGCGCAGGTGACCGGGCGCGAACTGCGCGCCGTCGGGATCCGCCAGCCGTTCGCCCCGGTCGCCGACGTCAACGTCGACCCCGGCAATCCGGTGATCGGCGTCCGGTCATTCGGCGCCGACCCGCGCCTGGTGACCGAGCTGACCGGCGCCCAGGTGCGCGGCTTCCAGGACGGTGCCGGGGTGACCGCGGCGGCGAAACACTTCCCCGGCCACGGCGACACCGACACCGACAGCCACACCGACCTGCCGGTCATCAACCACAGCCGGGCGGAGTGGGACCGGATCGACGCGCCGCCGTTCCGGCGGGCCATCGCCGCCGGCGTCGACTTCATCATGACCGCCCACATCGTGGTGCCGGCGCTCGATCCGTCCGGTGACCCGGCGACCCTGTCGCCGACGATCCTCACCGGCGTGCTCCGCGAACAGCTCGGCTTCCGGGGCGTCATCGTCACCGACTCGCTGAGCATGGCGGCCGTGCGGCAGCGGTACGGCGACGAGCGGGTGCCGGTCCTGGCCCTCAAGGCCGGCGCCGACCAACTCCTCATGCCGCCGAACCTCGAACTGGCGCGGGACGCCGTGCTGCGAGCCGTCGCCAGCGGCGAACTGACCGAACGCCGCATCGACGAGTCGGTGCGGCGCATCCTGGCCGTCAAGTACCGGCAAGGTCTGGTCCGGTCGCCGTTCGTCGACGTCGAGGCGGCGGCTCGGATCGTCGGGGCACCGGCGCACCTCGCGGCCGTCACCCGGATCACCGACCCGACCCTCACCGCCGTCCGCAACGACACCGGGCTGCTGCCGCTGCCCCGTACCGACCGGTCGGTGCTGGTGACCGGCTGGAACAGCGTCGCGTTCGCGCCGGTGGCTACCGTCGCCGACGGCTTCGCCGCGCGTGGCGCCCGGGCCACCGCCCGGCCGGCCACCCTGCCCTCGGACGCGACGATCGCCGCGACGGCCACCGAGGCGGCCGGTCACGACCTCACCGTCGTGCTGGTGAACAAGGCGTGGGACACCACCGTCACCGATCCGCGCGCCACCCAGCGGCGACTCGTCGCGGCCCTGCTCGGCACCGGCCGACCGGTCGTCGTGGTCGCGGTCCGGGACCCGTACGACATCGCCCACCTGTCCGGCGTCGACACCTACCTGGCGAGCTACTCGTACACCCGGGCGGCGATGGACACGCTTGTCCGCGCGCTGCACGGTGAACTGTCCCCGACCGGGCGGCTGCCCGTGACGATCCCGTCGACCGACGGCGGGGTGCTCTATCCGTACGGCCACGGCCTGACCTGGTAGGAGGATCCGGTGCGCGCAGTGCTGTCCCGTCGCCCGTTGCTGCTCGGTGTGGTCGCGACGCTACTTGTCGGCGCCGCGCCGGCCGGTGCCGTCACCGCGCCGGCCGCCGCCGCCCCCGCCACCGCCGCCCCGGCCACCGCCGGCGCGCCACCGACGGTCACCCCCGACGACATCCGGTTCCGGCACGACCGGCTGCGGCCCGGCGATCCCCGCTCGGTGGGGTTGCTTCCCGGACCGGTCGACCGAATGCGCGCCGACCTGGCCGCGTACCTCGAACCGACGCCGGACCACCCGGAGCATCCCACCTACGCGGGGGCCGTGCTGCTGGCCGCCAAGGACGGCGTGGTGGTGCAGCACGCCGCCGCCGGCATGGCGGTGCGGTACGCCGCGGTCGGCCCGGCGCCCGACCGGGTCGGCGTGGAACTTCCCGCCGACCAGCAGATCGCGACGCGGCCGGACACCATCTTCGACCTGGCGTCGGTGTCCAAGCTGTTCACCACGATCGTCGCCATGCAGCAGGTGGAACGCGGGCGGGTCGACCTGGACGCCCCGGTCGCCCGGTACGTTCCCGAGTTCGCCGCCGGTGGCAAGTCCGGCGTCACCGTGCGGATGCTGCTCACCCACACCTCCGGGCTGCCCGCCTTCACGCCACTGTGGAGCAGCTATCCGACGCCGGCCGAGCGGTTCGCGGCGGCGCTCTCCACCCCGGTCACGGCCGAGCCCGGCACCCGGTACGTCTACTCGGACCTGGGGTTGATCTCGCTGGGTGTCCTCGTGGAGCGGGTGACCGGCCGGCCACTTGCCGACCTGGTGCGCGACGGGGTCACGGCGCCACTGGGCATGGTGGACACCGGCTACAACCCGGCACCGGAGCTGCGGTCACGGATCGCGGCGACGGAATACCAGCCGTACGCGGGGCGCGGCATGGTGTGGGGCGAGGTGCACGACGAGAACGCCTGGTCGCTGGGTGGGGTGGCCGGGCACGCCGGGGTCTTCTCGACCGCGCCGGACCTGGCCCGGCTGTGCCAGGCGTTGCTCAACGGCGGCGCGTACGGCGGCCGGCGGATCCTGCGCGAGAGCACGGTGCGGGCGATGCTTGTCAACTACAACGCCCCGCTGGAGGCGGCCTACCCCGAAAGCGATCGAGGGCTCGGGTTCGAGCTGAACAAGCACTGGTACATGATGGGCCTCTCCTCGCCCGTGACGTTCGGGCACACCGGTTTCACCGGCACGTCGATCGTCATCGACCCGCTGTCCCGGTCGTTCGTCATCCTGCTCAGCAACCGGGTGCATCCGGATCGCGGCTGGGGCAGCAACAACGTCGCCCGCCGGGCGGTCGCCCGCGACCTCGCCGAGGCGATGCCGGTGCGGCCCCCGTCCCGCCAGGCGTGGCGGGCCGACCCGCGCGATGCCGCGACCGTCACCCTCACGGCACCGCTGCGCCGGCCGGCGCGCGCGGCCACCGCGACCTTCGATCTGTGGTACGACACCGAGCCGCGCTTCGACCACGCCCGGTTCGAGGTGTCCACCGACGGCGGGCAGACCTGGTCGACGACACCGGTGGTGCTGCGGCACGGGAGCCGGACGTGGCGCGGCGACGGCACGGTCACCGGGTACGGCGGCCGGGTGTGGTGGCGGGTAACGGCGGCGCTCCCGGACGGCGCGACCCAACTGCGGTGGAGCAGCAGCACCGACGGCTCCGGGCAGGGCCGTGGGGTCTACGTGGACCGGGTGGTCGTCGCGGACCGGGGTGGGCTGCTGTGGCACGGCGAGGGCGCCGACGCCGCCCGGTTCGTGGCCGACGGCTGGTCGCCGGCCCGAACCTGACCGGCGGGACGGCCACTGACCCGACCGGTCGCCGGTCCGTCGCTACCGGCGGACCGGCTCAGGCCGGGAAGGGCCGGTTGTGCCGGGCGTCGGCCAGCACCTCCGCCCACCACCGCAGCTCGGCGAGGCTTCCGGCCAGGCCACCGCGGATCCCGTCGTCCGGCGCGTACCGCTGGTGTTCGTCGAGGCATGCCCACGGCGCGGGCAGGCCCATGACCCGGCGGGTGGTCACGACGTGCAGCTCGGCCAGCACGCCACGCAGGTGCTCGATCGCGGCATACCCGCCGTGGACCCCGTACGCCACGATGGTCGCCGGTTTGCGACTCCACTCGCCGTAGTGCCAGTCGATGAGGCGCTTCAACGAGGCGGGATAGCTGTGGTTGTACTCGGGGGTGACGATGACGAAGGCATCGGCCGCCGCGATCCGGTGTGCCACGTCACTCGTCGTCCCGCCACCTCCCGGGTAGAGGAGGCTGTCGTCGGGCAGAGTGGTCTCGGCCAGGTCGATCAGGTCGACCTCGACGGATTCGTCCATGGCGGCGATCACCCAGTCGGCGATCACCGGACCCATCCGGTCCTTGCGCACGCTCGCGGAGACCACGGCGATGCGTACCCCGAGGTTGGCGGCTGGGCGGTCGGGGTGCTGTTCGATACGAGCGGTCATGGCGACCAGGCTCGGGGTTGAACCTTTGTTGAAGTCAAGCGGTGGTGTGGGTAGCGTCCGAATCATGACCGTGACCACGGACCTTCCGACCCCGCTCACCGTCCGCGACGTCGCCGCCGAGAGCGGCGTCGCGCCGTCCGCCGTGCGGTTCTACGAGAACCACGGGGTGATCAGCGCCGCGCGCACCGCCGGTAACCAACGTCGATTCGACACCTCCGCCGCGTGCCGCATCCAGGTCGCCCGCCTCGCGCAGCGGGTCGGCATGACGGTGCGCGAGATCGCCGTCCTGTTCGAGGGACTGCCGGCCGACCCGACGCCAGCGGACTGGAGCCGGGTCGCGCGTCAGCTCGTGACGGAGGCCGAGGAACGGGTGGCGAACCTCCGGACGCAGCTCGCGGCCATGGAGTCCGGCGCCAGGCTCTGCGAGATCGGGAGCCGGGAACCGGCAGGGTGACCCCGCCGGGTAACCGTCGGCACACCGCTTGACTTCACCATATGTTCAACCCCGATCGTTCGACGCATGAACGATCAGTCAACAGACATCCAGCGGGTCGGGCACACCATCTCCGCCCTCGTGAAGGACGCGACGATCGTCGGCCTCGGCACCGGCAGCCGGGCGGGCCACGAACTGTTCCGCCTTGTCGAGCACACCACCCACAACCTGATCGAAAGTGGCTTCCGGGTCATCGCGGTGCTCGACAACCAGCGGGTCGGTGAGAAGCTCGACCGGTTCGTCCAGGGAGCGGACGTGGACCTCGACGCGGCGCTGGGCCAGGCGTGGGGCCCGTGGCGGACGGCCGAGATGCGCGACGCGCTGTCCTGGCTGCGCCGGCGCAACGAGCGCCACCCTGGGGATCCGGTCCGGTTCGTCGCGATCGGTGCTCCGGGAGTGCTGCCCGGCGACTACGACCGCGTGGTGGACCTGCTCACCCGGGTCGACGGGCCGACGACAACCCGGGTCCGGGAGCTGCTCGACCTCGTCCGCGTCGCGCACGACAGCGGCGAGCACGTGCTGCGGGCGCAGGGGACACATCCCGGCGTACCGTTCGTCGAGCTGGCCCGCACGGCGCGGGACCTGACCGCCCGGCTGGCCGCCGGCGCCGAACGCGACGAGGCCCTGTCGCTGCTCGACGCGATGGTGGAGCACCACGCGAACGCGATTGGAGCCGGGTACGACGCGGCGCGCGAGGAACGGGCCGCCGCCGGCCGGCTGCTGGACCTGCAACGCCGGACCGGCGACCGGGTCGTGCTGTGGGAAGGCAGCGCGCACGTCGCGGCGCACCAGAGCGTCATGATGGGCTCCCACCTGCGGACGGCTCTCTCCGACGGGTACGCGGCGGTGCACCTCACGTTCGGCCGTGGCCGGATCCCGGGCCTGGATCTGCCGGACCCGAGCCCGGACTCTCTTGAAGCGGTGCTGCTCGCCGGCGACGGAGAGCCGATCCACGTCGTGGACCTGCGCTCCGGGGTCCCCGCCGACCTGGCCGCCCACGTCGACCGGCCCTCGCGGACCCGGCTGATCTCGGGAATGTACGACCCGGAACACGACGAGGAGCACTACTACGAGCTACCGTCGCCGCGCGCCAGCTTCGACGTCGCCGCCGTCCTGCCCACGATCAGCCCGGTCCATCCGCTGCCCGCATCGGACTAGCGCGGGTCACCGGGTACGGCGCCGGACGTGGCCGCTGGTCGCCGCGGCGCCGACACCGGCTCGCGCCCGGAGTCGTCGACCAGGAAGGGTTCGAGGACTCCGGGTGCCGCCTCGACGGCGAGCCGGATCGCCTCGTCGGCGTCGACGTCGGCTATCTCGTAGCCCCCGTGGCCGGCGGCCGTCATCGCGGACACGCTGCGCAGACCGAGCCGGCGTTGCAGCGGTGACTCCCGGATCGCGATCGTGCTCACCGCCGAGCGTTGCAGCACGGTGGTGGCCCGGCTGACCAGACCGGAGCGGACGACCAGGTAGCCGTCGACGACGGCGTGGCCGAGGGCACGGTAGGCGATCACCGCGGCGCCGAGCGCCACCGGCCAGAGGGCCACGCCGGCCCACACCCAGCCGGTCGGCAGCCCGGCGGCGATGTTCAGCCAGGTCAGCAGGCCGGTCACCACCACGGCGGTCCAGGTGCCCCACCAGAGTCGACGACGCAACGCGGCACGCGGGTGCCCGGTCAGCGCCGTCGCCAGCGGATCGGGGTCGGCCCCGAGGACGGCGGCGGCGACCGGTCGGGCGACGCGGACCGGACCGCGCGGCAGGATGGCCGTGGGCTGGGAGATGGAGTAGACGGACAGGCCCGTCGTGACGACGGTGGTGTCGGCCGCCCCCATCCAACGCCACAACAGCGGCTCGGCGATCTGGATCCCGCGCATCCGGTTGTCGTCCCGGTTGACCTCGCGGGTGGTGAACAGCCCCTTGCGGGTACGCAGCACCGTGCCGTCGGTGCCGGGCACCCGGGCCAGTTCGAAACCCCAGTTCTCGACGAAGAAGTTCACCCCGAGACACACCACGCCGATAGCGCCGACGACGACCAGGCCGATGGCGATGCGCCAGCCCCAGCCGATCGCCGACCAGTCGAGCAGGCCACCGACGTACCCGGCGACATCGAGACCGAACAGGGACAGCAACCAGTAGCCGCCCCACAGCAGGCCGAGCGCCGACACGTACGCCCAGACGTTGAGCACGTTGTAGGCGACCCAGCCGGGTTGGAGCCGGGCGAACACCCGTACCGGCTCGGGTTGGTGCCGGACGTCGCTGGCGTCGGCGCCGGCCCGCTCGGCCGGGTCAGGCTGGTCCGCCCGCTCGGCCGGATCGTCGTGGTCCGCCCGCTCCGCCGGCTTGGCCCGGCCAGCCCGGTCAGCGATCTGGTCGGCGGCCTGGACCGGCGGCCGCTGCGGGGTGCGCCGCGACAGCAGGTGGCGCAGCGCCTCGGCGTCCCGGGTCAGGACCGCGTCGAGGGTGAGGGCCTCACCCTCGGTCGACTGTTGGCCGGCCCCGATCGTCACCACCCGCAGCCCGGCGAGCCGGTGGCGCAACTTGGCGTGGACGTCGACGCTGCGGATCCGGTCCCGCCGGATCACGCGGTGTTTGCGGACCAGGATCCCGGTCCGCACCTCGACGTGTTCCCCGGTCATCCGGTATCGGGTGATGGCCCAGCGGATGGCGTCCGTCACGGCGGCCAGGACGCTGCCCACCGCGGCGGCGACCACGGCCCACAGCATCCCCCCGTCCGGGCGCACACCGAAGACCCCCACGGCGAAGCCGAGCGGGACCAGCGACAGCAGTGCCCTGACGCCGTCGACCCAGATCACCCGCCGGTGTAGCCGTTGCCAGGGCGGGTCGTCCGTGAGCGGCGCGGACGGGGCCTGCCGCAACGCCTCGCTCATGTCGCGTCACCAGGCGTCCGCCGGGTGATGGCGGTCAGCTCCTCGGCGATGTCGGCGGCGACGATGTGGTCGAGCCCTCCGATGTCGATGGTGCCCTTGGCCGAGGCGGTGGTGACCCGCAGCGTGGACAGGCCGAGGAGCTGCTCGACGGGACCTCGGACGGCGTCGACGGTCTGGATCCGGGAGATGGGTGCGGCCCGCCATTCCCGGACCAGCCAGCCGGTCCGGGCATAGACGGCGTCGTCGGTGACCTCCCAGCGGTGCACCGCGTACCGCCACCACGGCTCGACGAACGTCTCCACCACGCCCGAGACGACCAGGACGGCCAGCACGACCACCAGCCAGGCCCGGGCCGACTCCCAGCGGGCGTACGCGAAGACCAGGCCGGTCAGGATCGGCAGGTGCAGGGCCACGGACCGCAGGATCCACCAGGTGATCGCCCGTCGCTCGACGCTGTGCCGGGGTGGGCGCAGTCGCAGCGGGGTACGCTGCGCGGGCGGGGCGGTCATCGTTCCTCCCGGCTGGTGGCATGGTGGCTGCGGTTCAGCAGCCGCGACTGCGTAACCAGATCAATGTTGTCATCCACTGTCCACAAGCCGGCCGTCGACGCAGCGCGTGATGATCGTCTGATGTCCGGCCCGGCCGCCCGGCACTGTTCGGTCATGACCGCGAGCCCCCCGGGCACGGTTGCGTCCGGCCGCCGGTCGGTCCTTGGGTCAGCTTGCCGGTTCGTCGAGGAAGGCGAAGGCACGCTGTCCCCCTCAGCCGCGTCCGAACCGCTGATGCGACGCGCGGCGATGCCGAACTGAAGCAGCCGTGAATGCATGCGCCCATAGACTCGCAATTAGGTCAGCATCGACTATTACCACGGTACTGGAGGTGACTATAAATGCTAATCCGCGAACCAGTACGGCTTTGCCATCAGTGCCCGATACGGCAGCAAGAATCATCCGTCGAGGCCATCGTTCCAGTCGCCATGCAACGGCACCTGAGCGCTCGCGAGTTGCAGGTAGCGGTACTCGTGGTCGTCGGCAGAACCAACGAACAGATTGCCCGAGAGCTGTTGGTCGGAACATCCACCATCAAGAAACACATCACACGAATCCTGGCGAAATCAGGTTCGCGCAGCCGCACCGAGTTTACAAGCAAATGGTGGGCGGGCGGCCCACTACGTGGACACGCCCGACCGCCGTCAGTGGCCCCAGTCGATCAGTAGTAATGTGCGTACAGACGCCACGGCTTGGACTCATTAAGATGCGGCATATAGCTGCACTCGTAGCCGCCCCACGTCCCGACGCGCCGGCCGTACTCTCCGGCATCCGTGCAGTCTCTAAGGGTGTAGAACATGCCGACAACCCCCCAGAATCCCTGAATGCCGGCACCCTGCGTGTCCGCCGAGCGGGCTGACGGCGCCGCCTGCGCGACCCCGCCGTGAACCAGTGCCGGCGAAAGCACGGCAAGGGTCATGGCCAATGCCACGACAGCGCGCTTCATTAGGCCCTTCACATCTTTTCCTTTCTCGTCGACTGCGAACAATGCTAGCCACGGTCAAAGCGGCGGAAAATGGTCCGAAGGTGGACCGCCGTGAGTTTCGCGGGCCAGGTCGGTGTCGCGTAGTCGTCGCATTGCTGGGTCATGACGCGGACCAGGTCGTTGTCCGCGAATCCGCGGCTATACAAGGGCGGCGTAGGGGGTGACCACCCCGATCGGTAGGGCAGGCGCCGGGCCTGACGCCAGAAACACCCACAGTCACCGATCACAGGCCTGCGCGGCGACCCGGCTTGTCAGAACCGTTCAGCGGGCCGGTCGGGATTGGGCGGCCACGTCGGCATTGAATGCGGAGCGTGATATTGGTCGGTGGTCTCCGACTGCGAATCGTGGTGACATCCCGGTGAGTTGCCGAGGTGGTCCCGGCGCCCTTTGCGCTGGTCCGCACCAGCCGACAAGGTCGCGGTGAGCAAAGCGGCAAGATGGTCCGCGAGGCGAGCGCGGGACCACTTCCGCTCGACCACGAGGCGTTCAAGCAGGTCAAGGGACATGAGTGCCCAGACCATGTCAGTGGCCGACTCGATGGTCCAGTCTGCGGCGAGCCTGTTCTCGTCGGCCAACCAGGTAACCAACCGTTGGCTGCCGAGCCGCCAGTTGCGCATGGTGGTCTGCCACAGTTCGGCCGCGTCCGGGTCGGTGTGGCGAGCGTGCTCGATCGCGCGCAGCACACCGAGTATCCGCGGATGTGAGCGCGCGATGTGGGCCGCCCATTCGTGGAGCGCTGCGACGGAATCGGGGCAGTCCCAGACCGCCCGCAGTGAGGTGGCCAGCTCCTCCGTGGAGCCAAGGCTGCGGTAGAGGGCGGTGAGCAACTCAGCCCTGTTGGAGTAGTGCAGGTACACCGCACGCCGGGAGATGCCTGCCCGTTCGGCGACCGTCGCCATGGTCAGGCCATCGAAACCCCGCTCCTCGATCAGGTCCCGCGCCGCGGCGAGCAACGCGGAACTGGTCCGACGGCTACGGGCGTTCTGAGGTTCCTCGATGGCCTTCGCCACGCCGGCCTCCTTGCAAAGAACTACACATCATGTGTAGCTTACTAAATGCACACAGTGTGAAGTTGGAAGGATGGCGGAATGACTGGATCTGGTTCCCGGCCGTTTGCGAGCCCCTTCACCGACCAGGAGTTGGCCTTCCTGCGAACCAGGAAGGTGCTCGGGCGGCTGGCCACGGTGGGATCGGACGGGATGCCGCATGTGACCCCAGTTGGCTGGAGCCTCGGCCCGGACGAGGCGAGTATCGAGATCAGCGGACGGAACTTCGCCGCGACCAAGAAGTTCCGCGATGTCGCCCGCACAGCCCGGGCAGCGATCGTGATTGACGAGGTGCTTCCGCCGTGGCGCCCGCAAGCGGTCGAGATCAGGGGCCACGCGGAGGCCATCGGCGGGGCGAATCCAAAGATCAGGATCTATCCGGACCGGGTGGTGTCCTGGGGGCTGGACTAGCGCCGCGCCGGGGACCGCGAGGATGAGCGCTTCGCGCCTGAGGTAGGCACACACTGGCGGGACAGCGTTTCTATCCGGGAGGAGAACGTCCGGAACGGTCTCTACAGTACCGGGCATGACAGGGATCGGACCGGATTGGCGGCTGGTCGATGGTGTTGCGACGGCGTGGTTCGACACGCCGTCGCTGACCGAAGGTGCTGCGCTGGCCGGGCGCATCGTGGAACTGTCGGCCGAGATCGTGGTCGACCTACGCGCGACAGGGGTGCGGGTGCGCCTCGACTCGGACGGGCACGCCGAGGCGGTGTCGGCGGTCGCGCGGGGTCTCGGGCTCGCCGCGAACCCTGCCGTGCCGCACCATCTGAGCGTCGTGTTCGAGACCGCGGACCCGCCTGCGGTACGGCGGTTCTGGCGGCGCGTGCTCGACTACGCGCCCGGGGAGGGCGGCGGTCTGGCGGATCCGTTGCGGCGCGACCCTCCGATACGGATCCGGCAGTCGACCGAGCCACGGCCGTTGCGGAACCGCATCCACCTCGACGTGGTGCGGCCCGCCTCGGCGGTCGAGCAGGCGCGTCCCGGCGAGGCATCGGGACCCTTCGGGGTCCGTCACACCGACCCCGACGGCAACGAGGTCGACCTGGTGCCGGGCTCGGCGCTCGGCGAGAGGATCGGGACAGCCGACTGGCAGGCGGTGTTCAGCGCGATGGCGTGCTACCGCGTCGCCTCGCGGACGCAGCAGCGTGACCTGGTCACCGCGGCAGCGGCGCTGGCCGACGACACGGGCTTCCCGCTGATGGTCGACCTGCGTCCCGGGCTCGTGATCATCGACAGTGGCAAGGACCAGTGGGAGGACGACGCGCACGGCCTCGATCTGGATTTCACCGATCTCGCCGGGCGTATCCAGACAGCCGCCCGCGAACTCGGCGCCGCTGCGGATCCGAAACTGCCACGCTTCGCTCAGCTCTTCCTCGACGCCGCCGACGTCGCCGCAGTCCGCGCGTTCTGGGTCGCCGCGCTCGGATACACCCCCGACCGGCGAGCCGGGGTCAGCGACATCCACGATCCGCGGCGGCTGAATCCGGTACTGGTGTTCCAGGGACTCGACGCGTCGGAGACGGACCGACGCCGGCAGCGCAACCGCATCCATGTCGAACTCGCTGTGCCGTCGGACCTCGCGCAGGCACGCCTGGCCACGGCTGTCGCGGCCGGTGGCCGGCTCCTCGACGTGTCCGCGCACCGCTGGCGGATCGCCGACCCCGAAGGCAACGAGATGGTGATCTCCAGCGCTCAGACATCGAGGACCAGATGATCTGGCACGGAGGGAAGCATACCTTCTGGGCCACCGTCGCACGTCATGCCGGTGTCTCGTCGGCGGCGGTGTGGGGCGGCAGCCGGAAACCCACCTGGGTCAGCAGGCGGTGCAGATAGCGGCTGATGGTGGCGGGCTGCAGGGTGTCCGGTTGCACGAGCAGTCGGTACATGATGGCGCCCTCCATCATGTCGATCAGCACGTCCACGTCCGCGGCCGGATCGAGCAACCCGTCGTGTTGGGCCTGGCGCATGACGGCGGCGGCCCGCTGGCGGCGTGGCCGCAGATAGCGGCGCCAGTAGACGTCCAGCAGGTGGGGATGGTCATGGCCGGCCGCCGTCATCCGGGCGGTCAGGGCGCGCAGGCGGGGATCGGCCAGCGCCCTGCCCCATACCGGCAGTAGCTGCTCGATCGACTCGCTGAGGCTGCTGTCGCGCTCATGGTCATCGACAACGGTGGGCAGGTCGGCGCGGACGGACTCCAGGGCGTGCGCAAGCAGCTCCTCCTTGGTACGCCAGCGCCGGTACACGGTCACCTTCGCCACGCCGGCGCGCTTGGCGATCTGTTCGATGCTGGTTTGGTCGATGCCACGCTCGATGAGCAGGTCGATGGCGGCGCGGAGGATGGCGGTGTCGGCGTCAGGGTCCCGTGGGCGGCCCGGTCCGTCTCGCCGCGGGGTGCGCGGACCGGCACTCATGCGGGCACTCCCGGGCGGATCAGCGCCCGGGTCAGCCACCCGCGCAGTTCTGAATGGTCAGCCGGCCCGTGCCAGCCGAGGTGTCCGTCCGGCCGGATGAGCATCGGGACCGGGTGCGCGTCGTCGTCGGGGTGAAGCAGGGTGACCCGGTCGCCGAGATATGTCCTCGCCGTGGTCAGGAGCGCGGCGCCCGTGTCCTCGTCGCGCGGGCTCAGCAGCGCCCAACGGCCACGAAGCTCGGCATGCAGCCGCGTCGGGCTGCCGTCGGTACGTAGGCAGGTGCGGTCCGGCACCCGATCGCCAGGGCGTAGCCCCGCCAGTTTTCGGCGTCCGCCGAGGGGGCCCTTGCGGTAGGTCACCCACAGCTGTGACGCGTTCCTGGTGGCCGTGCGATGCACCGCCGGCAGGTTGAGCAGCGGGACGAAGATCCGGTCCCGGACCAGGCGCGCCAGCGCTCCCTCCCCGACCAGGATTTTCGTGTTGGTGGTGGTGTTCTTGAGCACCTCGGCCGCCAGCGGGCGTCGCTCGTCGGTGTAGGTGTCGAGCAGCGTGTGTCCTGCACGGCCTTCGATGACCAGGGCGAGTTTCCAGGCCAGGTTCTCCGCGTCGCCGATCCCGGTGTTCATGCCTTGCCCGCCGATCGGGCTATGGGTGTGTGCCGCGTCGCCCGCGAGCAGGATTCGTCCCCGGCGGTAGTCGGTGGCCAGCCGTCGGTGGATGCGGAACACCGATGTCCACACCGGGTCGGACAGCTCGACGCTGGTGCCTCCGGTGCGTTCGGGGATCAGGCGCGAGAACCGCTGGATGATGTCGTTCTGGCCGAGGCGCCGGTCGGTGCCCAGTGGAGGCACGTCGGCCATGAACCGCCACAGGTTCCCCCGGTCCGGATCGCCTCCGCCGGTGTCCCGCATCGGGATCGCGAGCAGGATGCCGTCCCGGTGGAACCAACCGGCGGACGTCGAACGGTCCCGGTCCCAGCGTGCCCGCACATCGGCCAGCAGGAACTGCTCCACGACCGGTACGCCGGGATAGTCGATCCCGGCGTGACCACGTACCGTGCTGCGCGCGCCGTCGCAGCCCACGGCCCAGCTCGCGCGCAGCGGCGCGGAGTTGCCGAGCCGAGCCACGACGACATCCTCCGTCGCGTCGAGACCCGTGAGTTCGGTGCCCCACTCGACCGTCACGCCGAGGCTTTCCAGCCGTTGGCGCAGGTGCTGCTCGATACGCGCCTGGGACACGAAGAGCGCCTGCACGGACTCGCCCATGACCGGTGCGAACCGCATCAGGGCAACCCGCTGGCTGCGGACGTGCATCGCCATGCCCATCGGCGCGAGCGCCTGCTGGGCAAGGTTATCCAAAGCACCGAGTCGATCCAGAACCTCGACCCCCCGCGCGTGCAGGATGTTCGCCCTGGACGTGTCGGCCGGTCCGGCGGCCCGGTCCACCACCCGGACCGCCAGGCCCTGTGCGGCGAGGGCGCAGGCCAACGTCAATCCGGTGGGTCCGGCACCGACCACCAGGACATCGGTCGCCTTCGACATAACCCCTCCAATACGATACGCAGCCGGAAGCGTATCGTATTGCTCGTGACGGCCCACCGGGCACCACCGCCTGGCGGGACGAGTCCCGCGCCGTCGGCCCTTGACGTGCGTGGAGTTTGTGGAGCGCGACGGCCGGGCAGTCCGCGTACGGGAGCCGGAACCAGAAACGGGTGATGCCATGCGCCGGACGCGAGCCCTGACCACCGCGGTGGTCGCCCTCACCATGATGGTGACCGGCTGCACCACCGGCAGTGGGGGTGAGCCGACGACCGGCGGCAGCACCCCGCCGACGACATCCGCCGATGACGCCACCGCCGCGCCCACCGGGCCACCGTCGCCCACCGGGGCGGCGGTGATCCCCGCCTCGGCGCTGCTGCAGGCCACGGATCTCGGCGGCACGAGCCCCAAGCCGGCGGAGGACGGCGACAACGCGAACCTGCGGCCGTTGCGGCCCTGCGACGCGCGCTATCCCAGTGACGCGACCCGGACCGCGGCGGTCGCCATGAAGACGGTGGCCAGCCCTTCCCCCGGCTCCGGCGAGACGCCGAACGTGGTGCTCCAGTACGTCGGGCTGCATCCCGGTCGGGCGAAAGAGGCGTACGCGGACATCGTGGCGGCGATCCAGCGGTGCCCGGGCGGCCTGGGCAAGGGACAGTACAAATGGGAGACGGCCGGCAGCGGCATCGCCGGGGACGAGTCGCTGCTGGTGCGGATGTCGGAGCGGGTCAGCTATGGCGACGCCGACCCGAACGTCGTGACCGTCCCGGTCGTGCTGGCCCGGGTGGGTGACCATCTGCTGGTGCTCGCCGATCTCGGTTGGGAGAACGCCGGCGGTTCCGAGGAGTACGTCCGCGCCCTCGCGCCGAAGGCCGTCGACCGGCTGCGGACGGCGGGCTGACGCCGCCGGTGTGCCGCCGGGATGGATGACGCCCAGCCCGATTCCAGACCCCGCGTGCAGCCCCGCGGTCCGTACCCGCGCTCAGACGCCGCGGGCGTACAGGGCCAGGCGTACCCGGTTGGGGCTGTTGGTCTTGGCCATCAGGCTGGTGACGTGCGTCTTGACCGTGGTGACGCCGATGTGCAACCGGTCGGCGATCTCCGTGTTGGACAGACCTTCGGCGACCAGGTCGAGAACGTCCCGCTCCCGCGCGGTCAGCCCGTGGAGCGGGCGAGACGGCTCGGTCCGCGCGTGCACTGCGCGCTGCACCAGGCGGCGCAGCACCTCCGGGCTGAACGGGCTGTCACCGGCGGCGGCCCGGCGGATGCCGTCCAGCAGGTCGGTCGGCGGGGCGTCCTTGAGCAGGAATCCGCAGGCGCCCGCGGTCAGCGCCGGATAGAGGTGGTCGTCGTCGCCGAACGTGGTGAGCACCAGCACGCGCGCCGCCGGGCGGTCGGCGAGGATGCGGCCGGTGGCGGTGATGCCGTCGACGCCGGGCATCCGCAGGTCCATGACGACGACGTCGGGTACCAGCCGGGTCGCCAGGGTGACGGCGTCGCGGCCGTTGTCGGCCTCGCCGACCACCTCGATGTCGGGTTGGGCGTCGCAGAGCATGCGCAGGCCGGCGCGGATGAGGTGCTGGTCGTCGACCAGCAGGACACGGATCATGTTGGTTCCGGTGCGACCGCGGAGCTGTCGGCCGGGACGGCCACCGGCCTGTCGGCCGGCGGGTCAGCGGTTCCGCCGGTCGGTGCGCTGACCGGTGCCGACCCGTCGGTCGACGCGGGAAGGACGGTCGCGACCCGCCACCCGGTGCCGGTGGGGCCGGCCGTCAGGCGACCGCCGAGGACCTCGACGCGTTCCCGCATTCCGGTGATGCCGTGACCGCCGCCGGGCGGCACGACGACCGGCGGCGATCCGGATCCGTCGTCGGTGACCTCCCAGTGCACGGCGCCGTCGACGACGGACGTCGACAGCCGCGCCCGCGCGGTCGTGCCGGCATGCTTGACCACGTTGGTCAGGGCCTCCTGGGTGAGTCGCAGCACCGCCATGCCGCGTACCGCGTCGAGTGAACCGATCCGCGGGTCGATGTCGGCGTCCACGGTCACGCCGGCCTGCCGGGCCCGGTCGACGGCCGCGCCGAGGGCCGCCGGCACCGCGGCCGGTTCGATCGCGGTGAGCGCCGCGTCGCCGCGTACGCCGGCGGGGTCGCGCAGCACCGCGACCAGCCGGCGCAGGTCCGCGAGCGCCGCGGTCCCGGTGCCGTGTACGTCGTCGAACACCTGCTCCACCCGGGGGTCGAGGTCCGGGAGCACGTGGCGGGCCACCCCGACCCGCAGCACCATCGAGGCGACGTGGTGGGCGAGTACGTCGTGTAGTTCGCGGGCGATGGCGCCGCGTTCGTCGGCCCGCGCCGCCCGGCTCTCCGACTCGCGCCGCCGCTGCTCCTCCTCCGCTCGTTGCTGGGCCTGCTGGGCAAGTTCCCGACTGGTCCGGATGACCAGACCCAGCAGCACCGGAACGCCGACCTCGACGATCAGGCCGACGACACCGGAGAGCACCTGGCGCGACGCATCGCCGATCGAGTCGGTCAGGTCCACCACCGCGAGCAGGCCCGCGCCCAGCCAGATGACGCGCCGGCCGCGGGCCCAGAGGACCACCTCCAGCAGTGCCCAACTCGCGCCCACCTGGTTGATCGTCACGTCGTCGACGGTCCGGAACGCGACGGCCAGCAGCGCGGTCTGCGCCGCCAGGTTGACCAGCGGCCGGCGGTGCAGCACCGGCGCCACGGTGAACGCGGCCATCGCGAGGATCCACTGCGCGGCCGGTCGTGGGGTGTCGGCCCGGTGGGCGAAGAGCAGGTAGCAGACGCCGCTCACATCGAGCAGCACCATTCGTACGAGGTTGTCCCGCACGTCGAACAGTCGCCCCGCCCAGCCCATCGCGATCAGCCTAGGCCCGCTGCTCGCCGGCCGGTACGGCGGCGGTGGGTGCGGCTGCCGGCTGGTGCCATCGGGTCCGGACCGCGAGGTAGGCGGCCAGGCCGAGTGGCCCGAGCAGGATCGTCAGCACCAGCACCGGGGCCATGACCAGCGCCGGCACTCCGCGATCCCGGCTGTCGAGCCAGGCCCACCGACCGACGAACAGGTCGAACGCGATCATGTGCGCCCAGGCTGCCGCCGTGCCGTCCGGGGTGCCGAGCAGGTCACGTACGCCGTCCAGGGTGGGCGACGCCACGGCCGGCAGCACGTCACCCATCGCCGGGATCACCAGCAGCGCGTAGATCAGCACCGGCGGCAGCACGATAAGCGGCGAGCCGATGATCCGGCGCGTCCAGGACCAGGACGGCAGCAGGATCATCAGCGCCCAGAACGGCGCGGCCACCACGAACGTCAGCGCGAACAGCGTGCCGGTCATCGATATCCTTCCGGGGAGGATTGGTGGTGGGCGGGCGTCAGGCGGCCAACGCTAGTTCCGGGCGACGCCGGCGGGCCAGGGTCAACACGGTGGCGGTCGCGGTCCCCACGGCCAGGGTCGCCGTGGCGGCCAGGGTCAGCGCGTCGGGCCGCAGCAGCGGTTGGCCGCGCAGCGCCTGCCAGGTCAGCAGGATCGTGAGTGCGCCGTAGGCGACGCCGGCGATGGTCAGCAGCCGCGTCCGGGTGCGTTCGTCGAGCCGGTCGCTCAGGCGGCGCAGCAGGATCGCCAGGATCGGCAGGGCCTGCAGCGCGTGCAGTCCGACGAAGTGGCCGATGCGCAGGTCACCGCCGACGGTGCTCCAGCCGACCAGTGGCAACCCGGGTCCGCCGTCCGGGACGCCGACGCTGTGTGCCCCGCCGACACCCTCGATGTCCGGGGCCTGGCTGGGCAGGACCATCGGGACGGCCACCAGCATGCCCAGGAGGGACAGTCCGATGCCGAGCGCGACGGCGCGGGCGGCGGTCCGGTCGGTGGGCGGCCGGCGCAGCAGCGCGATCCCGATGACGAAGTGGGCCACGAACAGCACCATGATCGTGGACCCCAGGGCTATCACCAGCGCGATGTTCAGCGGGCTGGTTTCGTTGTAGTGGCTGGTCGTGCCGCGGATCACCTGCGTCACGATGATCGTCATCTCGATGAGGGCCATCGCGACGATGACCGTGGCGGCCCGTTCCGCGACCCGGCTGCGGCGCGGCAGCAGGGACAGCATCCAGGCGAGCGTGGTCGCGTACAGCGCCAACGAGACGGAGAACTTGAACGGCTTGAGCCAGATCGGTGCGCCGGTGAGGACGCGGGAGTCGGCGACGAGGCCGACCGCGCAGACGACGGCGAGCAGTGCCATCGCCGCGACGAGGATCATCAGGGGCCGGTGCCAGTGCGCCGCCCGGCGCACCGCGGTTGTGGAAGTCATGCCTGTAGATGTTGGTGGCGGTGCCGGCGTGGGGCGCCCGACCGGAGGCCCGGGTCGCGTCCGGGGGTCGGAGGCGGGCCTCCTCCCCTGGTAGGAGCCCGGGTACGACATCCCGGCGGGCGCGACGTGAACGGCGGGGACGTCGGTCGTGGGTTCGCCGTTGAACGGGCAGCGCCCCGAGCGGGCGGGACAAGATCGACCGGGTGGGTGCGACGAGCCGGGCCGGTCGTCCGACCGATCGTCCACTGCCGATGCCGGACGACGTCGTGCGGCCCCTGGGCGGCGAGGGACCGCCGTACAATTACCAGGCGATGGTCGATTTCGCCCTGTACTACGCGACCGATCATGCGGTTTCCTACAAGCGGGACACCAACGACTGCACGACCTTTATCTCGTGGGCGTTGTGGACCGGCCGTTACGCTGAGGATGGTTCCCAGGACTATCCGGCGGTGGCCTGGAACCACGACGACTACGATGTCTGGTATTGGCGGTGCAACGACTGCAACCCGGTCCACTCGTACACCTGGGGCGGGGCGACGAACTGGAATATCTACGAGAACAACTACGGCGGCCGGGTCACCTTCATGGAATACCTCGAAGACCTGTTGATCTCCGACGTGATGCAGATGGAGATTGACGGATACGGCGAGACCGACGCCCCGGACCACACCATGATGGTGACGGGACGAGGATCGGACGGGTGGCCGCTGCTCAGCTATCACAGCACGGACACTGAGAACAAGCCGTTCTGGGACATCATCAGCCAGAACGACGGTCCGTACTGGGCTGCCCGCACCTGACAGCCCTCCAACCGACGCCGAGGAGGCGACCACCATGCGCCGGACGGTTCGAGTCATCATGGCCGTAGCGGTTGCCTCCTCGGACCTGGTCGGATGCGGGTCCGACAACACACCGCGCGCCGACAGCGGTGGCGACCGGTGCCCGGCCCCCACCACCGACACCGTCCGGGAGCAGGCCGCCCGGGCGGCGGCGGTGCTCCGGGTCACCGTTCGCGAACAGGCCCTCCTGTCCGACGGTGTCACCACGACCCGTGGCCTGGTCGCCCGGGTCGACGACGCCATCGCGGGAAGCGCCCCCGAGCGGGCGGCGATCTGGCCCGGCGTCGACACACCGAGCGGCGACGAACTGCTCAGCCGGGAGACGAGCCTGGTGGTCTTCGTGACACCGCACGAACGGCAGACCACGATCGACGGTACGACGATCGTCGGCTACGACATCTCGGGCCCCAACGGCCTGCTCGCGCGTGTCCCCGACGGGCTCGTCCGCGTGTGTAAAGCGGGACAGAGCAGCCCCGCCGATGAATCCGTCCTCGACGGCATCGGCTCATGACGGTGGTCGCCCCTCGGCATCCCGGCGGGCGTTCCGGAGCCACGGGTGACCGTGGCGGTGTGGTTGACTCACCGCCGTGGATCAGCCAATCACCACCCCGATCGCCGACTCGGACGTCGTGGCGTCCCTGTCCGAGCTGCCCGGCCTGGTCGGCGCGTTCGTCGCCCCCGACTCCCCGGGAGTGTCTCGGGTGCCCGAGCCGTGGCAGCCCATCGCCCGGTCGAGCGACCCGGCGAGCCGGTGCGCCACCGCGCTGGCCCGGTGGAACGCGGAGTTCTGCGACAAGGTGCCGACGTTCATGGCCGCGTTCCGCGCCCAGTTGGCCGACGTCCGGGTGTGGCTGACCGACCGGGGCGAGCACCTGCTGGTGTACGTGGTCCGGGACGGCGACTGGCAGGCGTGCTGGATCGGTTGGGACCCGTGGTCGGCCGGGCCGAAGCCGCGCTTCTGGGAGCATTTCCCGGGGTGGTTGCGGGCCTTCCTGGACGAGGTGCACGGCGGGTTCACCCAGCCGTGGGGCAACAGCGGGCCGCTGTCGCGGGAGGACATGCTGACCCTTGCCGAGATCGCGGATGAGCCCGACGGGATCCCGGGTTGGCTGGACGCGTGGGACGACCCGGCCGGCCGCATCTGTTCGACGCGGCTGGTCCGGATCGCCACCAACGGCGGCAACCTGGACTACTGCCTGTCCCCGGACCTCACCCCCGAGCAGGTCGCCCTGGTCTACGAGGGCGACATCGACCCGCAGGACCTCGCATCCGAGCTGGACGACCTGATGTCGCGGGACCTGGACCCGGAGCGGCGGGTCGAACCGATGCGAGCGCTGACACCCGACGAGGCGCGGGCCCGGCAGGAGCAGTGGGACGAACTGCGGGCGTTGATGGACAACATGCCGGAGGCGAGGTACGCCGAGGCGGTGTACGTCACCGACGAGGACGACCGGCGGTAGGTGGTCACACCAGCAGCGTCTCCCGCAGCCTCGCGCCCAGGTTGATCCCGCCGACCATCCGGTGACCGGTCGGGTCGTACACGCCGATGGTGTTGTTGCGACGCATCAGCTCGCGGACCGCGGGCGGCAGCCGCGGCGGATCGTCCATCGCGGCGAGGACCCTTCCGGTCGACGAGACCAGCCGGTCGGCCAGCGTCGCGGCGTCGGTGTCCACCGGCACCCGGCCGTACTCCCAGCCGGCGGCGGTGAGGTCGAACACCTCGAACAGGCGGGTCGCCAGCGGGTCGGGGTCGGTCACCCGGTCGAGCCGGTCGGCCCGGTCGCCGATCACCACGACGGCGGCGGCGAGCTGCGCGTACGGGTGGAAGCCGCACGGCAGCGTGAACAGCGGCCACCGCAGCGCCGGCCCGGCCTCCTTCCACAGCGGCCGGTAGTTGCGGCGGTGGACGATGAGCCGGCGACCGGTGCGCCGGTGCACGTCCTGCGCCTGGGCCTGGAGGTCCGCGTGCGCCTCGTCGGCGACCTCGGCCACGATCCGGGTCGCCACGCACAGGCCGTCGTCACCGTCCAGCACCCGGACGATCGCGTCGACCTGGTCGGGGAACCGGACCTGGACGCGGGCCCCGAACCGGTGCCGGACGTCCCGCAGCAGCGCCTCCTGCCGGCCGGGATCGAGTTGGACCCGCCCGCCACCCAGCAGTTTCCGGAGCCACCGCATCTCGCCTCGATTCCGTCGCCGTTGCGAAACGCGGCTAAGGCTAGTGCGTCGGACGTTCCGCATAGGCTGGTGGGGTGGATGAACGATCTCTGACCTTGATGGCGGTGCACGCGCACCCCGACGACGAGGCGACGAGCACCGGGGGCATCCTGGCCCGGTACGCGGCGGAAGGCGTCACGACGGTTCTCGTGACCTGTACGGACGGTCGGTGTGGCGACGGGCCGGGCGGGGTGAAGCCCGGTGACCCGGCGCACGACCCGGATGCCGTGGTGGCGATGCGTCAGGCCGAGCTGGACGCCAGTTGCAAGGCGTTGCGGGTCACTCACCTGGAGACCCTCGGCTACCACGACTCCGGGATGATGGGCTGGGCGACGAACGACCTGCCCGGCGCGTTCTGGAACACACCGGTCGCGGAGGCGGCCGACCGGTTGGCGGAGCTGATCCGGCGATACCGGCCGGACGTCGTGGTCACCTACGACGAGAACGGTTTCTACGGGCACCCGGATCACATCCAGGCGCACCGGATCACCATGGCCGCTGTCGAGCGGACCGGTATTCCCGCGAAGGTGTACTGGACGACCGTGCCGCGGTCGGCGTTCCAGGAGTTCGGCCGGGTGATGAAGGAGATCGGGGTGGAGTTTCCCGAGCCGGCGGAGTCGGCGGAGATGCCGCAGCTCGGCCTGCCGGACGAGGAGATCACCACCTGGGTGGATACCCGTGACTACGGGGTGCAGAAGTTCGAGTCGCTGGCCGCGCACGCCAGCCAGGCCGAGAACATCTTCTTCCTGCAGCTGGGCCAGGACCGGTTCACCGAGCTGATGGGCACCGAGACGTTCGTGCGGGTCCGGGACACCACCGACGCGGCGACGCCGGAGGACGACCTGTTCGCCGGTCTGCGCTGAGCGGGTCGCGGTTCCGCTTCCCCACCGCGGCCGGGGAGCGCCCGGCCGGGTTCCCACCCGCTCGGCGATGAGTTTCCGGCCGGGCCACCGTCGTATCGGTGGGGGTGGCCGGTGGTCGCCGTGGTCGAGAGCGGAGGTAGGGGCGTGAGCGGGCCGGGTGCGGGGCGGTGCGAGGATCCGGCGGTGGTCGACGCGGTCCGCGCCGGTGACGAGGCGGTGTTCGCCGAGCTGACCGAACGCTACCGGCGGGAGTTGCACGTGCACTGCTACCGGATGCTCGGCTCGTTCGACGACGCCGAGGATCTGGTGCAGGAGACGTTCCTGCGCGGCTGGCGCCGACGCGAGACGTTCCAGGGACGCTCGACCCTGCGGGCCTGGTTGTACCGCATCGCCACCAACGCCTGCCTGGACTTCGCCGAGCGCCACCCGCGCCGGCCGCGCGGCACTCCGACGTCCGACGCGGGGGCGGCGCCGGCCCGGTTTCCGCAGGTGGAGATCCCGTGGCTGCGGCCGTACCCGGACCGGTTGCTGGAGCCGGTGGCCCCCGCCGAGGCGGAGCCCGACACGGCGGTGGTGGCGAAGGAGACCATCGAGCTGGCCTTCCTGGCGGCGATCCAGCACCTGCCGCCCAAGCAGCGGGCGGTGCTCATCCTGCGGGACGTGCTGGGCTGGCCGGCCAGCGACACGGCGGCGCTGCTGAACGGCACCGTGCCGGCGGTCAACAGCGCGCTGCAACGGGCCAGGGTGACGTTGAAGCGGCACCTGCCGAGGCGCCGCAGCGACTGGACCCCGGCGACCGACCCGAACGAGGAGGAACGCGCCGTCCTGCAGCGGTACGTGCGGGCCACCGAGGACGCCGACCTGGCCGGCCTGGCCGAACTGCTGCGGGAGGACGCGCGGTTCACCATGCCGCCCACACCCACCTGGTACGTGGGACGCGCGGCGATCATCGAGGCGTGGACTCCGGTGCTGGTGGGCCCGGACGCCTGGCGTGACTGGCGGCACGTGCCGACCCGGGCCAACCGGCAACCCGCGGTGGCCTGTTACGTCCGCCCGGCGGGCGCGGACCGCTACCAGGCGCTCGGGCTGGACGTGCTGCGGATCGAGGACGGGGCGGTCGCGGAGGTCACGGCGTTCCCAGCGGAGGTCTTCCCCGCGTTCGGTCTGCCGCTCGTCACCGGATGATGGACGACCCGCTGTCCCTCGGGGCCCTGTCCCCCGCGTTCCGGGTGCTGCGGGTGGAGTTGGAGCCCGGCTGCCTGACCACGGTGGACGAGGCGGCGTGGCGGGCGGCGATCGTGGTGGTGGAGCAGGGTGTGATCGAGGCCGACTATCCCGGCGGGGGACGGTTGGTGTTCCGGGGCGGGGATCTGTTGTGGTTCGACGGGGCACCGCCGCTGGCCGTCCGGAACCCGGGTCCCGAGCCGGTGCGGCTCGTCGCGATCTCGCGCCGGGACACCGGCTGAGCGGGTCCGGCCGCGGGCGATGACTTTCCCGGCGGTCCGCCGTCACATGGTCGGTGATGCCGTCCGGCATCCGCCCACGACCGCACGATCGTCGTCCGCGAAGGATTCCCATGGAAAGCACCACCGCAGCGGTGGATCCGCTGCGCGCCACCCGCCGAGAATGGCTCGGGCTCGCCGTTCTCGCGCTGCCCACCCTGCTGCTGTCGGTCGACCTCAGCGCGCTGCACCTGGCGCTGTCCCGGCTCAGCGGCGACCTCGGCGCCAGCAGCGTCGAACAGCTCTGGATCATCGACATCTACGGTTTCATGATCGCCGGTTTCCTGATCACCATGGGTGGCCTCGGGGACCGGATCGGCCGCCGCCGGCTGCTGCTCGTCGGCGCGGCGTGTTTCGCCGTCGCGTCGGTGGCGGCGGCGTTGTCCAGCACACCGGAGCAGCTGATCGTCACCCGGGCGCTGCTCGGCATCGCCGGGGCGACGCTGATGCCGTCCACCCTGGCGCTGATCAGCACCATGTTCCAGGATCCGGCGCAGCGCGGCTCCGCGATCGGCGTGTGGGTCGCCTGTTTCATGGGCGGGATGGTGCTCGGGCCACTGGTCGGCGGCGCCCTGCTCCAGTTCTTCTGGTGGGGCTCAGTGTTCCTGCTCGCCGTACCAGTGATGGCGCTGCTGCTGGTGGCCGGGCCGCTGCTGCTGCCGGAGGCCCGGGACCCGGCCGCCGCACGGCGGTTGGACCCGCTCAGCGTGCTGCTGTCGCTGGCCGCGATCCTGCCGGCCGTCTGGGGCGTCAAGGAGCTGGCGGCCGTCGGGATGGACGTCGTGCCGGTCGTGGCCGTCGCGGTCGGGCTGGTGGCCGGGGTGGTGTTCGTCGTCCGGCAACGTCGCCTCGCCGAGCCGTTGCTTGACGTGCGGCTGTTCGGCGACCGGTCGTTCAGCGGCGCCCTGGTGATCGCGCTGGTCGGTGCGGCCGTCGGCGGCGGCACCATCC
Source organism: Plantactinospora sp. GCM10030261 (assembly GCF_042666615.1). Classification (NCBI taxonomy): domain Bacteria; kingdom Bacillati; phylum Actinomycetota; class Actinomycetes; order Micromonosporales; family Micromonosporaceae; genus Plantactinospora; species Plantactinospora sp. GCM10030261. The sequence continues at coordinate 106,907 of NZ_JBHTDD010000019.1, read as the reverse complement.
TGGTCGTCAACATCTACCTGCAGATGGTGGCGGGCCTCAGTCCGCTGCGCGCCGGCCTGCTGATGTTGCCGTCCGGGGTCGCCCTGGTCGTCGCCGCGATAGTGGCGCCCGCCGTCGCGCGGACGGTGCGGCCGGCGTACGTCATCGCGGGCGGCATGGTCGTCGCCGCTCTCGGCTACCTGCTGCTCACCCAGGTCGACCCGGGTGGTGGGCTGGCGCTCATCGTGGCGGCGGCGGTGCTGACCAGCGCCGGCAGCGGTCCGCAGGCGGCGCTCGGCACCGAGTTGGTGCTGCGGGCCGCGCCGCCAGAGAAGGCCGGGTCGGCGGCGTCGATGTCGGAGACCAGCGGCGAGTTGGGCATGGCGCTGGGGGTGGCCGTCCTGGGCAGCGTCGCCACCGCGGTCTACGGCGCCGGCATCGACGACACCATTCCGGCCGGTACGCCCGAGGAGATCGCCGGCCCGGCCCGGCAGAGCGTCATCGGCGCGGTGACGGCCGGCCAGGATCTCGCGGGGACCGTCGGCGGGCAGCTCGTCGACGCGGCCCGTACCGCGTTCACCGGCGGGCTGCACACGGTCGCCGGGATCAGCGCGGCGCTCCTGGTCCTTCTCGCTGTCGTGGCCGTCGCCTCACTGCGCGGCGCGCCACCTACCGGCGCGGCGGCCGCTGAGCCCCCGGCACCGGCGTCGCCGGACCTGCCGACCGGATCGGATCAGCCGGTGGTGGCGTCGTCGAGTTCGGCGCGACCGTCGGTGGTGGCGTCGTCGAGTTCGGCGATGCCGGCGACGCGGCAGGCAGCCACGGTGGAGGATCACTGACCATGGCAACCTATGCGCTTGTCCCCCCGGCCGGCAGCGGCCCCTGGTACTGGCATCTGCTCACCGCGGAACTGGTGAGCCGGGGCCACGAGGTCATCGCCGTCGACCTGCCGTGCGACGACGATTCGGCCGGTCTCGCCGAGTACGCGGACGTCGCGTTCCGGACCATCGGCCGGGCCCGCGACCTCGTCGTGGTCGGCCAGTCGCTGGGCGCCTTCACCGCCCCGCTGGTGTGTGACCGGCTGCCGGTCGACCTGCTGGTGCTGCTCACCCCCATGGTGCCGAAACCGGGCGAGTCGGCGGGTGAGTGGTGGGCGGCGACCGGACACGCGCAGGCCCGCCGGGCGCAGGCGCAGCGGCAGGGCTGGACGGCCGAGCAGGACCAGGACCCGTCGGTGATCTTCTTCCACGAGCTGCCGCCGGCTCTGGTGGCGGAGGTCGCGGAGCACAGTCGGGACCAGTCCGGTCGGCCGTTCGCCGACCCGTGGCCGTTGGCGGCGTGGCCCGACGTGCCGACCCGGGCGCTGATCTGCGCCGACGACCGGTTCTTCCCGGCCGACTTCGCCCGCCGGCTGGTCCGCGAGCGGCTGGGTATCGAGCCGGACGAGATGGGTGGCGGGCATCCGGTGGCGCTGAGCCGGCCGAAGGAACTCGCCGACCGGCTGGAGGAGATCCGGGCCGGCGGGTAGCGAGCATGGGAGCGAGGACGGCCCCCTTGTCGGCGGCTTGCCGCGCCGGCAAGGGGCCGCCCTCTCCCTAGCCGAGACCCTGCTCCCGGGCCTCCTCGATAATCATCTGGTTGAACCGCTCGTCGCGCTCCCCCTCGGGACGGCGGGCGGTGAAGACGAGGGGATAGCCGTCCGGATCGGTCGTCTTCAGATCCCGGGTGTTCCACGGCGTGTCGTACGGCCCCTCCACCGTGCCGCCACCGTGGGCACGGGCCCGCGCGGCCAGCGCGTCGAGTTCCTCGGCGACCGCCATCACGCTGACCGACCAGCCCTGACCCGGCGGAGTGCCATCCTGACCCGGCGGGATGCCGGGGCGGACCAGGATGTCCTGGTATCGCCAGCGCCGCAGATGCACCACCGCCGGTTGTCCCCCGGGTCCGGGCAGGGTGAACAGGTTGATAAAGCCCAGGCCGTCGACGTACCAGTCGACGGTGCGGGTCACGTCCGCGACGACAAGCGTCACGAACGTGGGCATCGGATAGATGTCCCGGGTGATCTCGGGCGCGATGACGTCCATGGCGACGAACGGTAGAGGCTGACGATACGTGAGGATCAAATGTCTCGACGGCCGGGCCGTCGCATCGACACTCGCCATACCATCTCGGGCTGCCGGGCCGGTACCATCGGCGGAGAACCGGACGGTTCGTGCGCGCCCGTAGCTCAGTGGATAGAGCGGCGGCCCTCGGAGTCGCAGGCGGGTGTTCGACTCACTCCCGGGCGCACGGCGCGGACGGGTGGGCGGGGTGACCCGCCCACCCGGAACCCGTGACCGCTCACCGGCGAAGCAGCAGCCTCAACAGGTTCATCGCCCGTCTGCGGCGCCCGGCGTCAGCCGACCACAGATGCACGGTGACGAGCCCGATGACGGTCAGGCTCAGCGGGAGAAAGCCGATGATCAGAGATCGCATGTGGCCATGCTGGCTGTCAGGCATCGCGGGCCGAAACATCTGTCACCAAGGTCTGACGGTTGACACCATTGTCTGACAACCCGTTCCCTACCGCCGCTGGGACGGTCCTGCAATCCTGTTCGTATGTCTCTCCCCCCGCCTGATCCGCCGTCCGACGGAACCGCCGCGCTGGGAGAACTGCGGCAATGTCTGGAGGATTTGCGCGTCAATTATCGCGGCGGGCGGACGTCGTTGCGGGCCATCGCCCAACGCACCCCGGGCCGGATCAGTTACACCACGGTGGGCGACGTGCTGCGGTGCGACAAGCCGCCGCAGTGGGAGACGCTGAAAGAGGTGGTGATCGCGCTCGATGGTGCGGTGCGGACGTTCCACGCCCTGCACGCGGCCGTCATCCGATCGGGCCGGCCCGAGGCGGCACCGCCGACGATCGGCGCACACCTCCGGATCCCGACCCGTGCGTGGCTTCCCCTGCTGGAACTCGACGGGGTGTCCGAAGGGTTGCTTCGTGGGCGGCCCGCCGCGCAGGTCACCCCCGGTCTCGCCGCCCTGGACGAGTACCTCACCCGGTCGCTGCCGGGAATCAGGGTCGAGGTGGAGGCCGACTTCCGGTCCCGGACGTTCCGCGTCGACTCGGTACGCCAGTTCTGGATCGTCATGCTCGTCGACTCGGTCCTCCACGCCGAGTCGCCCGGCCTCCGGCGCTGGCTGCTCAGCCACACCGACCTGATCCTGCACAAGGAACGGCCGTTCGAGCCGCACCTGTCCGAGGTGTGGCAGTGGATGTTCGACACGTACCTCACGTCCGCCGTGGATTCCGGCCTGTTCGAGACCATCGCGAGTGAGGCGGTGACGGAGGCGGTGACGGCGAACGACCACAACCGTCTCTACCGCACCATCGCCTTTCTGCTCGGCATCGCCGCGGACGACCCGCCGTCGATACGGCTCATCCTGGAGGCGCTGGAGAAACACGACCGGCACCTGCGAAACGTGGGTGGGAGTCCCGCCATGCTGGGCAAGGTGCGGGTCCTGATCGCCGAGGCCGACCACGCGTTGGGCGGCCACGCACCGGGCACCCTGCGGTTCCAGGACGAGGTCGTTCGGTTCCCCGCCGACCCGGGGCGCCGGCCCGGCCGTCTCCTTCCCGCCGGACGCGCGTACGAATTCCGGGCGATGAAGTATCCGCTGACGGTGGGCGATGTCGACGCGATCCTGCACCGACCGCCGAGTCCGGACCGGGCCAAGCCGTTCGTGCTGACCCAGGACCGCACCGACGGCACCGCGTTCGGTGGCCTGTGGCGGGAACTCACCCAGGTCGTCAACTCGGTGCCCCGGTACGTGGACGGCGAGATCTGGCGTTGGGACATCCCCACCGTGGCGGAGTGGCTCGTCCTGTCCGGGTGCCTGGACCAGCCGTACCCGTGGGGCCACGAACCACCGACGCCGGAGCGCGCCAACCTCAAGTTCGACGTCACGAGCCGGCTCAGCCCGGTCGGTACGTTCCTCTCCGGCCGCACGACCACCGATGTGTACGACTGCTGCGGCGGCGTACACGAGATCGTCCGCGAGTTGCCGCACGACCGGTTCGTGTCCGATCTGCGGTTCGAGGGTGCCTTCCGGCTCGCCGGCGGCTCGTACTGGAGCCCGCCGCAGGGCGTCACCTGCCAGCGGTTCCGGCATCTGACCGCGCGCGACCGCGGCGGCAGACCCAGCACGGTCGGCATCCGGCTCGTCGTCTACCGGGAGTCCGACGAGGAGCGACGGTGGGCGGCCCAGCGGACACTACGGCCCCGCAGGCGGAGGTGATCCCGAGCGGCCGTTCGTCGACCACACCTCGTGCGTGGAGTTCCACAAGGTCTCTGGTGCCGACCCCGCCGACGGCACCGTGGAGGCGGCACCAGCTGGCGGCGTCCGACGGGAGGTCGTCGCTGGCGAGGTCATCGACCCGGCACCTGGTCGGGGTGCCGTCGCAGTGTGGATCAAATCGGGAGACATCAAAGCGTCCAATATTCGGACGCCGATGCAACTGATGATTGTCAGTCAGCCTGCGGCGTGATAAGAAGTTTCCACCGGAAACGGTGTCACCACAAAGTTCAATTCACGGGGAGGAATGAGAACATTGGCCACTCGGCAATTAAAGCGAACACTGGGATTGGCGGCGGCATCAGCTACGCTGGCAGCGTCATTCGTCGCCTTTGCGGCCGCTCCTGCCGCCGCGGCCCCGACAGGTTGCAGCACCACCAAATTGTGGGGCCCTCCGGGAGCGGTGTCTGTCTACTGCAGCGGCGGCACAGGTTACTACCGGTCGGTCGCATACTGCTCCCAGACACCCGCGAGCACCTGGGGCGTCTACTACTTCGGTGCGTGGCGCGGGGCCCGGTCAGGTCTGTATTCGCTCGTAGTGTGCGGCAGTAGTTACCCCTACCTGGTTGACGGGACCCGCGAGACCCGATGAGCCAATCCGGGTGTTCGCGAAGCGGTGACACCGTGCGGTTGCGAGCAAGTGCCTTCCGAATTGGGCAGTTGGCCCCCAACGGTCTCACCACCAGTTCGGAAGGCACTTTACCGCGATCCGCCACCACGTCGCCCACCGTGGTGCTGGCCAAGCGAATCCGCGAGCGTACCGGAGCGCCCAGCTCGCCGTGCGACCCGAACTACAGTCCCTGCGTCCCCGTCGCCAGCGACGTCGACTGTGCCGGCGGCAGCAGCAAAGGCCCGGCGTACGTCAAGGGCCCCGTTCGGGTCATCGGCAGTGACATCTACAAACTGGACCGCGACGGTGATGGCATCGGCTGTGACGACTGAGCGGGCACCTGGCCCGCTGTCTGTTCGGGATAATCCGTGTTGCCGCGAACAGATAGAGTCACGGCGCGCGATCGCGTTGGGGAAGGGATCGGGGCATGCCGCTCGAGCCGAGGTTTCGGCGGGTCGCCGCACTGCGCAGGCGCTTCGTCAACCGGGAGTCGATCCTCGCGGCGTACGACGAGGAGCTTGCCCGATCTGGCGAGGGCGTGCGAGTGCTCAACATCGTCGGTGTGGGTGGCATCGGCAAGTCCCGGTTGATTCGCGAACTACGGGACAGGGTGGTCGGCACGCACCGTACCGCGACCCTGGACCTGCAGGTGCCGGCCATGCGGCAGCAGGAGGACGCACTGGCGGTGTTGCGGGTGGAACTGGGCCGGCAGGGTGTGCGGTTCGACCGGTTCGACATCGGCTACGCCGTATTCTGGCAGCGCCTGCATCCGCACCTGCGGCTCTCCCCGAGAGAACTGCCGTTCATCGAGGAGAGCGACGCCCTGTCGTCGATCCTCGGGGACGCTTCGGGTCTTCCGGTGTTCGGCACCGCGGTCGGCCTGGTCAAGCTCGCTGACAGAGCAACGACCGGCGTCCGGCGTTGGCGGCGGGTCAGGGTTGACGACACACTGCAGTCCCTGGACGAGCTGTCCAACGTGGATCTCGCTGACGCCATCACCTATCTGTTCGCCCAGGATCTGCGGGAGGCGAGCAGCGACCACCCATACGTTGTCTTCATCGACGCCTACGAGGCGTTGGTGTCGGCGTCGATCCGGGCCGGTCGATCCTCGATGGTCGACGCCTGGCTCCGGGACCTGGTGGCCCAACTCGACCGTGGCCTCGTGGTGATCGCGAGTCGCGAGCCGCTGGGTTGGCAGGCGTACGACCAGGGTTGGGTGGAGGTGATCCGGCCCTGTCAGGTGAGCGGTCTGCCGATGGAGGCGCGGCTGGAGTTGCTGACCGAGAGCGGGATCACCGATCAGGTGGAGCAGACGGCTATCGCCCAGGCCAGCACCGGCCTGCCGTTCTATCTCCATCTGGCCATCGACACTCGGACCGCCACGGGTGATCCGGGTAGCGCGGTGTCCCCCGAGGAGATCGTGCAACGCTTCGTGCAGCATGTCAGCGGCCAGGAGATCCGCACACTGGAACTGCTGAGCGTGCCGCGGATCTTCGACTTCGAGATCTTCCAGGCGCTCGCCGACGCGTTCGACCTGCCTCCACACCGGCCGGCTTGGGAGTCGCTCACGGCGTACTCGTTCGTCTATCCGGCTGGATTGTCCGCACACCGTCTGCACCAGCTCATGCGCGCGGCGCTGGCCACCCGCGTCTCTCCGGCCACCACCCGTGACGTCCACCGGATCCTGCGCCGCATCTGGGAGAACCGGTCCGGGCAGGCACAACGCACCGAGGACGGGGTGGCGACCAGGGCCCGGGCCATCCGGGAGGCGGCGTACTGCGCGCTGCACGCCGGCGTCGTCGACGGCGAGGGCATCCTCGGGTACGCGGACCGCGCGTTGAACTGCGGCGGCAAGCAGGCGGTCGACGGTGTCCGGCGCGACCTCCAGGAGTTCCTGGACGATTCGGCGGACGATCCCGACCTCGTGGCCACGGCCCGATGCATGGAGGCCGAGGCGGCGATCGTGCTCGGGGACGCGCCGACAGCCATGGCCCTGACTCCGGTGACGGACTGGTCGATGGCGGACGTGGCGGGTGCCCGACTGGCGATTGCCGCCGCGCACGGGCGACGCATCGCCGGAGCGACGGAGGCCGCCCGGGTGTTGTACGCGAAGGTGTGGGAGACGCACACGGGTCCCGTGCGCCACCGCGCCGGTTTCTGCCTCGCCGACATCGAGATGTGGCAGGGCCGGATGCGCGGTGCCTTCGCCATGTCCGGGGAGATCCTCGACGGCTGCCCGCCCGAGGACGCGTTGCTGCGCGGCGACGTCGTCCGGCTGCTGCATCTGGCGCACCGCTTCGTCCTGGACTTCGATGCCTCCTGGCGCGAGTGGCACCGGGCCCGCGAACTGTACGAGCAGGCGGACACCGTCGTGGGGCTGGCCAACCTCAAGACCAACCGAGCCGAGTTGCTGGCCTGGACGGCTCCGGTCGAGGCCGTCGACGCCGCGGCGGAGGCCGTCGAGACGCAGCGTACGATGGGCGCCCAGCACGAGCTTGGCAAGACCTTCACAGCGCTCGCCATCGCGCAGCTCCGGCTGGGTCGCTACGAGGAGTCTGCCGGCTCGTTCCAGGCCGCGGCGACCGCATTGGAGGCCGCCGGCTACCGGTCAGGGCGAGCCCGCGCGGAGCTGTTCCGTGCCTTCCTGTACGCCCGGCAGGGGCGCCGTGACGCCGCTGTGGGCGCCGCCCGGTGGGCGGTGTCGGAGTTCATCGCGGCAGAGGTCTACCCGATGCTGATCGTCCTTGCCGAGCAGTTCCTCGACGTGCTCGGAGCCGAGGACCGGTACGTCAGCGAAGCGGCCCAAGAGGCGCGGACCCGGATCGACGCCCTGGACCCGCTGCCGGCGTTAGAGGAACGTGGCGGTCGGCTGGTGACGACGCTCCTGGAGGAACGGGCATGACGTGGTTGGCGATCTACGAGCAGGCCCGGTCGCGGCTGGACGCCGCGGCCGGCTACTACAACCACAACATCCGGGTCGAGGTTGCGGACGGTCCGGTGATCGTCCGCATCCCGATCCACGGCGCCGACGTGATGGATCTGCGTCTCTGGCGTGAGGAGGAGGTGCTGCCGGCCATCGCGCCGTACGTGAGCCAGGCACCCCGGTTGCTGTTCCTCAGCGAGGAGCCTGCGTTCCAGATCCACCAGTTCATTTGCGGTGCGGTGCTCAACGACATCGCGCCGCGCGGCACCGCCTGCCCGCCGCACGTGCCCGGTGACGTGGCCCGGTTGTTCCGGCAACTCGTCGACGTACCGCGGGACAAGCTGCCGTCGATCCCGGGCGACTGGCCGGCGGACGGCGACAGCGCGGGCTTTGGGCGGCGGCTCACCCGGCTCACCCAGTGGATCTATGACACGTTCGTGGACGACTACCGGCCGTTGTTCGACCGGTTCGGCATCCCGGATCGACCCCTCGCCGGGCTGGCAGACGTCTGGCCCACCCTGACCGACCGGCCGTTCGTGTGCGTGCACGCCGACGTGCACCGTAAGAACATCATCGTGGACGACGGGCGCAGTGTCTTCCTCGACTGGGAGTTGGCCCTGTGGGGCGACCCGGTCTATGACCTGGCCGTCCACCTGCACAAGATGGCCTACCTGCCGGCCGAGGAGGCGGATCTGCTCGACCGCTGGCGGGCGGGCATGCCGGCCGCGCATATGGCCGGCTGGGAGCCGGATCTCGACGCGTACCTCGGCCACGAGCGGATCAAGTCAGCGATCGTGGACACGGTTCGATACTCGCAGCTCTTCGTCGCCGGCGGGCCGTACCCGTACCCGGAATACGACATGGTCGCCTCGATGACCGGCAAGCTTAACGCGGCCCGGCCCCGCTGGGGCGTGACGACGGCCGTCACCCGGGACGAGGTACGCGCCTGCTTCGCCGACTGGGTTGCCGACCGCCGACCGCTCTAGCCTCCCAGTCGTGCCCGCAACGCCTCGGACGCGCCGGGCCGGGGCGCCAGGACCACCACCGCGGTTTCGGATGACCGCCGTGCGGCGTAGCCATCCAGGTTCTTGTCGATCGCACGCCAGCGGGCCCACAGCCGCGACCGTTCGTCGCCCGTCGCGGCATGACCACGCACCTGCCGCGGCCCGTCGACCAGGTCGACGGGTCGCGTCCGGGTGCGCCTGCAGATTGAGCCACCAGGCCGGCTCGGGCTCCCCCACCCGTTCATGGCCAGCGAGACCAGATTGGCGCCGTCCTCGAAGTACCCGAGGATCACGCTGCGCTGCTGACCGGTGCGACGCCCGACGGTGGTCAGGCGCAGCATCCCGTACCGGTTACCGCGCGGACGCGACAGTCCGAGCCGGCCGCCGGAACACCCCCCGATGAGCCGCCCAGAACAGCCGAATGAACCATCGGGGCGGCAACCACGGCTTCTGGACACGGCGCGGATCCGACTCGGTCACTCCCGCATCGTATTGGCCGCTGTCACGCACGAACGTGAGGTGGTGCGTGCGGCGATGGCCGCGTACCTGCGGTCCGGACGATTCCGGGGACTGTTGTCGCAGGCGCTGGAGTCGCGGTCCGTGCCATAACGCCGCTGGCGGACGTCGGCCGCTGCCCGGCACGGCCGCCGGGCGTTCAGCTCGCCCAGGTCAGGTAGTCGAAGCTGACGTCCCTGAATGCCGGCGCGCCTCTTTCCTCCACGGTGCGCACTCTGCTGAGTGTGAGGACACCCAGCCGTTGGCCACTTGTCCGATAACAGACGCTCGATCCGGTCGTCACCTCTGAGGCACGCACGGCGGTGCCGCCACTCTGCTCGATCAATTCACGACAGATATCCTTCGAATGGACCTGGGTACGGTCCAGCACCGCGAGCCGTGTTCCTCCCGATGCTTCGATGGCTTCTTTCGTCAGGCTGATGTCCTCGATGGAGTCGCCGCCACCGTCGGCTCCCAACTCTCCATCGAGATCGTGGCCCCTCGCTGCGACGACGTTGAGGATGTAGGAGGAGTCGGCCCAGACAGGGGCGCTGGAGGCAGGATTGGACGGGTCGTCTCGGGGTGCCGGTCGCGTGGGTGATGCTGCTCCAGCCGATGACGCTTCCGGCGAGCCGGCCGCCCCCGTCGCGCCCGGGCCCGGAGGTCTCTTCTCGGAATCGTCCATGAGGAGCGGCAGCACCGCTGCCACAAGTGTCGCCACGGCCGCTATCGCGGCCACAGTTATCGGCACCACCCACTTGGATAGATCCCGTTCCGGCGGGGAGGTCATTCGGTCATTGTGCACCACCATGACGAATGTCGACCCCGGCGGAAACGGGCACGCCGGTGAATCGGGACGTGGAACGGGTGGCGGTACGCCAAGACCACGCGCCGGCCCCGTCGACGGGGCACGGGTGTCCCGGGCGAACCCGATCGCGGGTTCGCGTGCCGGCATGCGATCGTGGCGGGATGCCTCAACCGATCTTGCGTACCGACCGGCTGCTGCTGGTCCCCCTGGCCGACCGGCATGTCGACCTGGAGATCCGGCTCGACTCCGACGCGGAGGTGCTCCGGTACGTCTTCGGCCGGGCGCGGTCCCGGGACGAGGTGATGGCGTCGCACGCGCAGCGGATGGCCCTGGGCCGCAAGGTGGACGGCCTCGGCTACTGGATGGCGTTCGGCCGTGACGGCGGCGCGCGTGGTTCGACGGCGCCGGAGGGCGAGGACGACGGCGAGTTCCTCGGTCTCATGATGCTGCCGCCGGCGCACGGCCCCGACCAGCCCGACGACCCGACCGTCGCGGAGCTGGGTTACCGCCTGGCCCGCCCGTACTGGCGGCGGGGGCTGGCCAGTGAGGCGTCGCGGGCGCTGCTGCGGCACGCGTTCGACTCCGTCGGGCAGGCCCGGGTGATCGCCCAGACGATGACCGTGAACGTCGGGTCCCGCGGCGTGATGGAGGCGGTCGGTATGCGGTACGTGAGGACCTATTTTCCGCGATGGGATGATCCGCTGCCCGATGCCGAGCAGGGTGAGGTCGAGTACGAGATGACCCGGGAGATGTGGGCGGCGGGCTCCGGGACCCCGTGAGGCCGGCCAGGACCACGAAAGGCGGCGCTGGTCGCTAAGGTCATGCGCCGTGAGCCTGATCGGATTACGCCGAGCCGCCCGCGTCTGCCTCATCGTCATGGCCGTGGCGGCCTTCGCCGCCTTCCTGACCCCCTGGCTCACCCGCCCCAACGGCGACGTGATCTTCGGTGTCGACATCGGCAATCTGGCGTACGGGCTGCGCGAGTATCCGGTGACGCAGCTGTTCACGGAGGTCGCCATCCTGCCGGCGTTCCTCGCGGTGCTCCTGGCCCCGGGGGTCGCGGTGCGGTCCCGGTGGGGACGGTTTGTCGCGGTTGTTCCCGCCGTGCTCGCCGCCGCACTTACCGGGTTCGCGGCGTACGGGTTCCTCGCCGAGATCGAGGACTACTGGGAGCCGCAACGCGTCACGAACTACCAGCTCTTCGCCGCCACGACGGCCGCGGTCGCGGTGCTGGTTCTCGGGCTGGCCGTGGTCCTGGCCGTGGGCCATCTCCGGGCGGGGCTTCGCCGGTTCTATCCGGTGGCGGTCGCGCTGCTGCTGATCGGCGCCGCCGCGTTCCATCTGTACGCGATCGTGACCATCACGTCGCTGGCGTCGGTCGACGTGGAGGTGAGTGTACTGGCCTGGGCGCCGCTTCCGGCGTACCTGCTGGCGGCGCTCAGCGCGGCGGTCGCCGGGTACGCCGACGCGAACGCCACTGGCGACGCGGACGTGCGCGCGGGTGGCGTTGGCGGGGCGGCGAGCGTGGGGCGGCCGACCCTATGATCGCCGACGTGGATTCGCCGGATCACCGACCCGAACCGTCCATGGCCGCTCCCGGTACGACCCGTCGTTCGTTCCTCGGTGTGCCGGTGGAGGGCGACGTGCCGCCCGGGGAGGTGCGCCCCGTTCAGCGTCCGTTGTCCGATCTGGAGCCGCTGCTGCGGGCGATCCTGGACGATGACGGCATCGTCTCGTTCGGCTGGCAGCAGTACACCCCCTACTTCAACGACGGCGATCGGTGCGTATTCGAGGTGGACGAGCCCTGGTTTCGCACGACCGCCGACCCGACGCTCGCCGACGGCGAAGTCGAAGACGAAGACGGCGAGACCGAGGACGAGTTTCTGGCGCTCCGCATCCATCCGACGCTGTCCGGGAAGCGGTACGATCGTTCGGCGGCCGAGTTCGTGCCGGTCGAGCGGGATTCCGAAACGATCCAGCGGTGGACACGATGCCAGGCCCTCGCCGACGCGTTTGCCTCAGGTGCGTTCGACGACGTGTTGCTCGACGCGTTCGGGGACCACGTCCATGTGCGGATCAGCCGCTCGGGGATCATCGTCGATTCGTACGAGCACGACTGATGAACAGCTGGAACCACGCGCAGAGCGCGGCCCGCAAGTGGGGCGGGACGCCGGATCATTACATCGACATCGAGGAGTTCATCGACTCCTCGAAGAAGATCATCGGTGATGTTCGGCACCGGTCGGTGTATCACCACACCGAGGGTGTGTGGTTGTGCCAGCGCGTCTTCGGCCGGGTGCTGGAGATCCCGCGTGCCAGCGGCGAGGGCACGGTCCAGGTGCCGGTGCGGCTGGTCGCCGAGCGGCACATCCTGGAGGATCTCGGCTGGCTGCCCAGCCCCGCCGACTATCTCGAAGGCATGCCGATCAAGACTTGGATGTCCGGCGCGCGGCGCACCGAACTGCCGCTGTCCCATCTCCTCGGTGACAAAGGGCCCTGACGTGAGCGACGACGATCGGTTCTTCCTCGGCCTGCCGGTCACCGGCGAGGAGGCGGACGACGACATTCGATACATCCGCCCCCGCCCGCTGTCCGAGCTGGAGCCGCTGTTCCGGGCGGTCCTCGACGACAAGGGCGTGGCCGAGTTCGGGTGGACGCAGGCCGACGCCTGGGACCGGGTTCGAGCCGGCGAGGAGTACGACCCGTTCGACGCGTACGTGTCGGACGTGTGGTTCCGCGTCGCGACCGACGCTGAGGGTCACCCGCTGGACGAGCACCCCTCGATCGGACCGGGTGACCGGTACGACCGGTGTGCCGCACTCGCCAAGGCGCTGGGGTCCGGCGGGTTCGACGACGAACTGCGGGCGGCACACGGCGACTGGTGCGACGTCCGGGTGAACCGCACAGTCATCACCGTGAGCGAACCAGTTAACGGCTGAACAGGACGAACTGATCTCCCGTCGTGGCGATCGTTCCCGAGGTCCGCTTCAGATCGTGATGACGATCTTTCCGGCGGGATGGCCGTCCCTCAGGTGCCGGATCGCGTCGGCCGCCTCGGCGAGGGGGTAGGTGCGGTCGACCGCCGGGATGAGCGCGCTGGACTCGATGAGCTTTCCCAGTTCGTCCAGGTCCTCGGCCCGCTCCACGGCGCTGACGCTGCGCAGCCGTTGGCCGACGAACAGGGACAGCAGCGGCGCGCGGACGATCTGCCGGTCGTAGCCGCTGAGCACCGGGCCCTTGGTGTACGCGCCGCCGACCAGCGCCAGCGTCCCGCGTGGGGTGAGGGCGCGGCGCAGCAACGAGAAGGGCCGGTCGCCGCCGGTGTCGATGACCACGTCGTAGACCGGGCCGTCGCGGTCGACCTCCTCCCTGGTGTAGTCGAGGACGTCGTCGGCGCCGAGGGAACGTACGAAATCCGTCCGGGTCGGCGCGCAGACGGCGGTGACCGTCGCCCCGTACGCCTTGGCGATCTGCACGGCGTGGGACCCGACCCCGCCGGACGCGCCGATGACCAGGACCCGGTGCCCGGCGCGGACCTGGCCGCGGTCGCGGACCGCCCGCAGCGCGGTGAGCCCGGAGACCGGGGCCGCGGCGGCCTGTGCGAATGACAGGTTGGCCGGCTTGTGGGCCAGTCGCCGCTGCGGCGCGCTGGCGCATTCGGCGTACGAGCCGCGCAGGCAGGTGCCGTAGACCTCGTCGCCCGGCCGGAACCGGGTCACCCGGGTGCCGACGGTGGTCACCACGCCGGCCAGGTCCCGGCCGAGCACCGGCACCCGGGGCTTACGCAAGCCGCTGGCCAGTCGCGCCAGGTAGGGGCGGCCGGTCATGAAGATCCATACTCCGGGGTCGACCGCGGCGGCGCGGACCTGGACCAGGACGTCGTCGTCGCCGACGGTCGGCTTGTCGATGTCGCGGAGCTGGAGCAGGTTGGCCGGGCCGTAGGTGTCGTGGACGATCGCCTTCACGGTGCTGCCTCCTCGGGGTACTGGAACACGTCGTCGAGCCGTGCGTCGAACACGCGGGCGATGCGGAAGGCCATCTCCAGCGAGGGCGAGTAGCGGCCCTGTTCGATGGCGATGACGGTCTGCCGGGTCACGCCGATCCGCTCGGCCAGGTCGGCCTGGGTCATTTCGTCATGCGCGAAGCGCAGCGCGCGGATGTTATTGGTGACGCGGGTCGGCTTCACCACCGCGGGACACCCCTGCGGTAGACGATCACCTTCGCCAGGGAGCCGACCACCGCCGACAGGACGAAGCACAGGTAGATGACGTTGGCGATCCAGAACCAGTCCCACTCGGCCAGTGCCATGAGTAGCGCCGACACGGCGCCGATGACGACGAACGCCTGGCCGATGTGGTCGCCGAGCCGTCCGATCTCCCGGTCGCGGACGTCCTTGACCCGGGACGCCCGGGGGTTCACGACGCTCATGGCGATCTCGGCGACAATGCTCGCCACGATGGCGCCGCCGATCGTCCACAGCAGAACGCCGACGTAGGGGGTGGCGGCGAGTGGCTCGCCGTCGACCCGGCTCAGCACGACGGCCGCGTAGACGGCGTAGCCGACGGCGCTGACCACCAGCATGATCCAGGAGCGTTTCTCCTCGTGCGTCATGACGGACTCCCCATGTAAAGGATTCTTGACATGACTAGAGTAAGACATCCTTGACAGCATGTCGAGAAAACTTTACATCGGTGGGCTGCTCGCTTCAGTGGCGCAGCCGGCGGGCGCAGTCGCCGTCGTGGCCGTGCCGCAGCACGCACCGCCGGCCACCGGGCAGCCGGGCGTCACAGAACACCCAGTGTCGTACGTGTTGAGCGTCCTCCTCGGACACCGTCGTGCCGCCCGGCTCCACCTGCGACAGCCGGGCCACCCAACGGGCCAGCACCCGCGCGAACCGCACCGCGGCCGGCAGGTCCGATGCGGTGAACGGCAGATGCACCACGTACCGCCGGGTCATCGCCAACCCCGCTCGTCGCGGCGGCCCGCGTGCTCGACCGCCCGGTGCCGCGCCGGCCGCGCACCCCGGCTGCGCGCCACCTCGACGATGCGCGCGTTCTCCTGCCGGGCAGCGGCCAGGGCGTTGTAGGCGGCGGCCAGGTCACCGGCGACCCGGTCGAGAAACGCAGCGACATCCTCGGGGTCCAGGCCGCGACGCCCGAACCGGGCGGCCTTGAAGCGACGCTCCCGCACCTGCCACGGCAGCAGCCAGGTGTACGCGGTGGAGCGGTCCTGGCGCATCGCTGGCTCCCGCCTGTCGGTCGTGGATGGGGTGGGCCGTCCGCTGGGGACGGCCCACCCCGGCCCTGGCACCGCAGCCTCACCCCTGCGGTACGGCACCAGAGCGGCTCAATCGGTCGGTGCGGCGTCGTGGCGCGGCGGCCGAGCCGGGGGGGGTTCCGACCGCCGCACCGGGACCATCCTGTGCCGTTGACCAGCGGAGACTCAACGATTCCGGTGGACAACGTTGGCACGGGTACGGCCTTTCTTCGCCGCAACATTCCGGTGTTCCACGGTGTGACGCCGCCAGCGGACGGCGGCGCCCGCGTTCCGCCACCACCGGCTACCCGGACGCAACCACCATCGGTTAGGCGGACCCACCCCGGGCGGCGACATGGCCGGTTCGACGCAGGTCCGCGACCGGTCGGTGACCGTCGTTCAATACGGTGGCCGGATGCGACGTACCGGGGTCCGGGTGGTGATCTGCGCCTTGGTGGTGTTCGGGCTTTCCGGGTGCCAACCCGCGACTGAGGGTGTCCTCGGCGTACGGCTTGACGCGCAGGGCCGACTGGTCGGGGTGTTCGACTGGTGTGACGGCAAGGCTGGAGCCAGGATCATCGTCCTCCACCTCAGCGGCGACGACGGTGGGGCCACCGATGAGGTGGTCCGGCTCGATCGGGTTCCAGGTCGTCGCGCCCGCGCCGCCGAGGAGGTTGTGATCCTCGATCCGTCCGACGACTGGCGTTCCACGCTGACACCGACCGCACTGGGCGATGATCGGACCTACAACCTGGACGCGTGGAACAAGGACGACGGGATGGCGCACGGCTTCCCGTTCGAGATCGGTGAGCTACGCGCCCGGGCCGACTCCGGGGCGATCCTCACCAAGCAGTGGCGGCACCAGGAAGGCCGCTACATCGCCACGTTCCACACGCCGGAGAGCTTCGCCCGCCATGCCGACGCGGTGTGCCGCGACGGATGAGGCCACACATGGTTATCCCGGGAGCCGGCGGCGAAGCTGAGACGGCCAGGCTATGCAGGCGGAAGCGGGTCGTTCGTGGCCATCAGGGCGGATCACGACCTCTGTCGTGCTACGTGTTGATGGTCACGAATCGCGTGGGCATTGCGAGAACGGTGCTACTGCCGGCGAAGTCGGCGAGCCGGGCCGCGATGGTCGCCACTGCCAGTCGTTCCGGCAGGGCAGCGCTGAATTTCAGGCCGCGGACAGCGCGTTCGTTGACCTCGGGGAGGCAGAGTCGTTGGGCTGCGTCGCTGGTGAGCGTCCGCCATTCGTCGGGGGTCAGGTCGGCGCGGAGCCGGACGGCGAAGTCGTCGAATCGCTGCGCCGGGTCCACCACCTCTCCCAGGGTGGCGGTGAGGGTGGCGTTGGCACGTAACCCGGCCCAGGTCCACCAGCGGAGGTCGCCTTTGGCGTCGCGGACGATGACACTGCCGCCGGGGTGAATCAGCGACATCCACTCCTCACGCCGTTGCCGCAGCCGCTCGCTTGCCCGGCCGGTAAGCCGGACCGGTGGGTCGGCACCGAGCAGCACCTCCCGCATCGCCTGCACAAGTTCGAATCCGAAGCCCGACCAGCCGCCGGTGGTCCAGCGGGCGCGTCCGCCGGCGTCGGCCGGCTCCACGAAACATCGACGTCGGCGCCAGTCGACGTAGGTGACACGCCAACTGCGGCCGCCGAGCAGCAGGAGCCGGGGGCCCCGCACCTTCTCGGTCAGCAGGTCGGGGCTGATTCGCCCCAGTTCGGCCCGGCCGTGCAGGGTGGTGAACTCCGGTGGTCCGGTGAAGACGGCGGTGAGTTCCATGAAGTGTCGTCGCCCGAACTGCCGCTCTGCCTCGCTGCCGATGAACAGCAGGCCACCGTCGTGGTCGAGGTAGCCGTGTTCGGTGAGGTGCCGGAGGATCGGTTCGGCGCCTCGCCCGAAGGGGCTCAGGTCGTTCCACCAGTGCTCCCACAGTCGGTCGCCGACTGCACGTTCCTGCAGGCACAGCGCCATGATCTGCTGGGCCACGATGTGTCGCGGCTCGGGCGGCGGCTGGACGGGTTCGACCCAGCCGCTCCCCCACCGGTGCAGCAGGCCGGCGGCGGCGACCAGCGTGTCGGCGGTGCGGCACAGGAAGAGGCAGTTGCGGGTGCTGCTGGCGCGGCGGCCGGTGCGGCCGAGTCGTTGCAGGAACGACGCCACGGTCAGTGGCGTGTCGATCTGGATGACCCGGTCGAGATCGCCGACGTCGATGCCGAGTTCCAGCGTGCTGGTGGAGACGATGACGCAGTCCCGGGCCTCGGCGAACGCCTGCTCTGATCGTCGCCGTTCGGCGGGGGCGAGCGAGGCGTGGGACAGGAACGTCGTCACGCCCTTCTCCCGCAGGAGCTGACCGAGTTCCTCGACCGTTTGCCGGGATTCGCAGAAGACCAGGCGTTTCTCGCCGGCGTGCAGGGCGGCGATGACGGTGGCCGCGTTTGCCAGCGATCCGACGTAGTCGAGTTCGATGTCACCGGGCGGGGACGCAACGGCAACCGACTGCACCCCCGTCGTGGGCGCGGTGGTCGATTCGGGAGCGACCACGCGCGCAGGTCGGCTGCCAGCCCCCGACCCCTGTAGCCACCGCAGCAGGTGGTCCGGATTGCCGACGGTCGCGGACAGCCCGACGCGTTGCACCGGGCGGCCGATCGCGTGGGTGAGCCGTTCCAGAACGGCGAGCAGATGCCAGCCCCGGTCGTCACCGGCGAAGGCGTGGATTTCGTCCACCACGATCGCCCGCAGTCCGGCGAAGAACTGCCGGTGATCCACCTTGGTGCTGACCAGCATGGATTCCAGTGACTCCGGGGTGGTGAGCAGGATGTCGGGGCGCTGCCAGAGGATCGCCTGGCGGGTGGAGGCGGTCACGTCTCCGTGCCAGAGCGCCGCCGTGCGGCCCAGCCAGCCGGCGTACCGCTCCAGCCGGGGGTGCAGGTTGTTCAGTAGGGCCTTGAGCGGGCAAAGGTAAAGCAGGGAGGTGCCGGTCCAGCCGTCGCGGGACATCCGGGACAGCAGGGGGAAGACCGCGGCCTCGGTCTTCCCGCCGGCCGTGGGCGCCAGCAGCAGGGCGTCCTCCCCGGTGAGGAGGGGGTCGATAGCGTCGCGTTGCAGCGGCCGCAGGTCCGGCCAGCCGAGGCTGTTGACGACGTGGTGCAGCACCACCGGATCGAGCGTGGCCTCTTCGTTCACATCGGCAGCTCGATTTCGTCGGCGGAACCGGGCACGGCAGCCGCCACACCGCCGGCAGCCGTCCCGCCCGGAGCGGCCGAGCGAGCTGCCGCGTTGCGTTCGACCTGGGTCAGCTCGTCGGCCCGCAGGGTCGGTTGGTACTGCCGACGGGGGTCCCAGTCGTCGAACTGGTCCACCCGGTCGAACACGTCGGCCACCAGCTTCTTGAGATAGAGCCGGGGGGCCACCCCGACCTGTCCGCCGAGCCGGCCGGCCACGGCCCGGGCCAGTTCGCCGAGGTACGCGTCGTCGACTCGTCGGGCGACCTGTTCGCTTCCGTAGATGTCCCGCACCCGCATGCCGAGTTCCACCAACGCCTCCTGGCTGAACCCGGGCAGCCGGAGTTGAGTGGCGCGCGGGTTGTCCCAGCGGGGATCAGACCCGAAGTCGGTGGCGAGCCGCTGGGCGAGCGGCGCCAACCGTTGCACGCCCTGTTGCCCGTCGAAGAAGGCCGGCGTACCCGTGATCATCAGGAACAGCCCGGGGAACCGGCCGGCGTAGACGTCGTCGACCAGTTGTCGCAGGG
Organism: Plantactinospora sp. GCM10030261; assembly: GCF_042666615.1. Taxonomy (NCBI): domain Bacteria; kingdom Bacillati; phylum Actinomycetota; class Actinomycetes; order Micromonosporales; family Micromonosporaceae; genus Plantactinospora; species Plantactinospora sp. GCM10030261. The sequence continues at coordinate 87,744 of NZ_JBHTDD010000019.1, read as the reverse complement.
CGTTGAGGGCCTTGTCCCGGGCGTCGGACCGGACCCGCTGCAACGTCTCCACCTCGTCGAGCACCAGCAGCAGGCCGCGGTGCCCGCTGTCGGACAGCACGGTCAGCAGTCCTTGCAGGAAGCTGAGCGCACCGAAGTGGTCGAGGTCGCCCTTCACGCCGGCGGCCCGTCGGGCGGTGGCCGCGACGTGCGGTTGGCCGCCGAGCCAGGCCGCCAGTCCGTCCGCGGTCGGCTGGTCGCCTCGACTCGTCGCCGTACGGTATCCGCGTAGGGCCGCCGCGAAGCCCGGAGTCCGGCGGGAGATCTCGGCCAGTCGTCGTTCCAGCAGGTCGCCGACGGCCGAGTCGAGGCCGTGCGGGTCGTCCTCGGCGACCGTGCCGGCGGCGAGCACGTCCTCTTCGAGGGCGTAGATCCAGGCGTCCAGCACGGGACGCAACGCGCTCGGGGTGAACTGTTCGGTGGCCAGTTGCTCGACCAGCCGCCGGTAGACGGTTTCCATCCGGTGCAGCGGGGTTTCCAGCTCGGAGATCTGCACCTCGGCGACGGCGAATCCGCGCCGCTTGGCCCGCTCCCCCAGCCATCGGGTGAAGAAGGTTTTCCCGGCGCCGTATTCGCCCCGGACGGCCTTGAAGACGCTGCCGCCGCCGGCCACTCGGTCGAGGTCGTCGTCCAGGGCGCGGGTGAACCGGCCGAGCCCGACCGCCAGGGCGTCGAGACCGTTGGTGGGCACGACGCCGCGGCGCAACGCGTCGATGATGTCCCGGCGGCGGCGGGCGGAGATCTCGACGGTCATGACGACTCCAGGCCGAACTGCTCCACCAGCAGCGGGATGTCGAGTTTCGCGGTGTGACCGTCGGCGTCCAGCACCAGCACCGGATAGCCCTCCACCTGCAGCAGCCGCTGCAACGCGGTCAGGATGCCCCGGATCCGGTACGCCGGCACGTCGGCGCGGGTGGCGAGGGTGTCGAGGGTGGCCCTGCCGTTGCCGGCGACGAGGGCGCCGACCAGGGCCGCGACCCGGGCGTCCGGCAGCGGCGCCCGGGCGTCCCGCCGGTCGGCGTACACCGGGCTGGCCAGCAACGCCGCGACCAGCGCCGCCTCCCGGTCCCCCGGCCCGGCGGGCGACGGGGCCGCCGGCCGGGGTGCCGAGGTGGCCTGCGTATCCGGCACCGGCAGCTCGAACAGGCTCTCGTCCTGGGCAGGCGGCCGCTGCCGGCGGTTCGGCCGGCCACCGGCGCCGGTGGTCACGGTCGCGTCGGCCGGTTGGGCGGCGACGGACGGTTCGGCAAGCGACTCCCGCCACCACTGCGGGCTGGCGACCGGCGCGCCGGCCCACCCCGGCACCGCGTTGTCGTCGTACGCGCTGAACACCAGCAGCGGGATCACCGCCTCGGCAGGCGACGCGCCGCCGTGGTAGCCGGCCTTGCGGGGGCCATATCGCAGGTTTTCCCGCCAGGGCAGCACGACCCGGCCGCCGTAGGCGACGCGGCTGCCGGCGAACTCGAGTTCGCCCTCCCCCACCGGTTCGGTGGCCGGCCGCCACCGGTTGTCGCTTCCGCTCGACGGGCGCACGACGCTGTCTGGTCCCGGGTCCACGACGTGGCCGTGGTCGGAGACGATCACCACCACCCGGTCGTGGGTGACAGCGAGCAGGGAACGCAACGCGCCCACGGTTTCGGTGCCCCATTCGATGAGACCGGGGTCGCTGCGGTCGAGCGCGTCGTCGATGGTGTTGATGACGGCCGCCACCACGGGGACCGTGGGGTCGTCCAACGCGTCGGTGACCTCGGTGTCGACGGCGGCACCCGCGACGGCTCGCAGCCGGCCCTTGTGCAGCAGCAGACCGTCCGGGAAGCGTTCGGTGAACGCCTTCGTCTCGGCGCTCCGGTCACCCACTCCGATCCGGCCGGCGAGCAGGCTGTACCTGCTCACCTCGGTGACGGTCGGCAGGGCGGCGAGCACCCCGGTCCGGGGGCCGCCGCCGGGGGTCAGCTCCAGCCAGCCCGTGCCGCGGGCCACCGACTCGGCGATCTCGGCGCTGGCCGCGGTGCTCATCCCGTCCAGGATCAGCAGCAGCACCCGGCGGCCGGCGTCGAGGATCGGCTGGACCACCCGGTCGAGGACGTCCTCGACGCGCAGCAGCGCACCGGGTTCCCGTTCGGCGGCGGTCATGTCCTGCAGCAGGTCGGCGAACTGGTGGTCGTGCCGGGACCGCCGGGCCTCGACCGCCCGGTGCAACGCCTGGTATGCCTGGGCGACCTGCCCGTCCGGATCGCCGGCGACGATGTCGAGACGGGCCCGGTCCACCCACGCGTCCTCGCGGACCTGACGCAGGGTCGCGTCCAGCAGCGTCGCCGGGGGCGCCGGCTCCGCCGTGACGAGCCAGCGGAGCAGCCGTACGGCCATCCGTGCGGTCTCCACCCGGATCCGGTCGGCGGCCCGGTGCTCCTCGACCCGGGCCAGCAGGTTCTGCGCCTTGCCGACCAGGCCGGCGGCCGGCGGGGTGCCGGGCGTGGTGGGCACCGCGAGCCGGACGGCGGCGGCGAACTCCCGCATCCGCTGGGCGAAGCCGCTGGGCAGCAGCACCGAGGCGGCCAGCCGGCGGGACACGTCGATCTCGGCGGCGATCTCCTCGGCCCGGTGCAGCATCCGGCGCGCCTCCCGGCGCGTCGCCTCGTCGCCGTCCAGCGCCCGGTAGAGCCACGCCTCGGCGGCGTCAAGGAAGGCCGCGGCCTGCGTGCCGGTCAGTCGGGTCCCGCCGAACCGCGGCTCCAGCCGGGTCCGCGCGACGGCGATCTCCACGTCCGGCCGGCCGCTTTCGCCGCGCGGCCACAGCACTCCCGCCAGCAACCCCAGCGGTACGACGTCGACGCCGTGACCCGCCCGGACCGCGGTCAGCACGGGAACCGCCGCCGGTCCGGCCACCTCGTCGAGGAAGGCGGCGATCCCGTCGGCCCAGTCGGCGGGCAGGTTGACGAACCGCAGTTGTGCCGGGGCATTGGTGCTCCACTGCAGCAGACCGGCGCCGTCCAGCACGTCCGGGGCGAGACCGAGCAGTTCACCGGCGAGGTGTCGGAGCGCGTACTCGCGGGTGAGGATGGTGCCCTGGGGCGGCGGCCAGCCGTCCATCGGCGCCAGCTCGGTGAGCGCGTCCGCCACCCACCGGCCGACCCGGATCAGTCCCTGGTCGGGCTTCACCTCGTTGCCGAACGCCTGCCGGACCAGGTCCCACGGATCCACGCTGCGGGTGGTCTGGCGGCTGAGATGGGCCAGCAGGCCGTCTCCCAGGTCCGCGTCGGTGAGCGGGGTGAGCAGGACCAGGCGTTCCGGCTCGGCCCGGTCGGCCAGCGCCGCCCTGGCGGCGATGGGGGTCGGGCAGGGCACCACCCGCACGGGCGTGCCGGCGACGGTCAGCACCGGGTCACCGGTCCACTCCGGGCGGGCGCGCAGCGCGATCGCCGGCGCGTCGTCCCGTTCGGCCAGCCAGGACTCGACCTTGCGTCGGACCGCTGCCGGTCGGACCGCCGGGTGTGCCACGGTCACGCCTGGTCCTGCCGGGACACGACCGTCCAGGTGACGGAGACCTGCCGCCCGGCGTCCAGCTCGGACCGGACCGCGGCGACGAGCGAGTCGAGGTCCGCGGGGTCGCGGACGACCGTCTCGGCACCGGCGTCGCCGGCCGGCAGCGACAGGTCGCCGTCAGAATCGGACGCCCGGCCGCAAACGGAGTCGTCGCCATGTGTCGGCCGGTATTCGGGCCGCCGTTGGGCCGGGATCGTCCGCTGGTCGATCCGCGACGGGTGGTCCGGTTCCGGATCCGGTCGGGCGATCACCGTCTCCGGCTTGGGGTGCTGCTCGGCCAGCAGCGCGGCCGAGGCCGCCACCGCCTCGTCCAAGGCCGTCCGTAAGTCGCTGGCGTGGTGCTCGCGGCGGGCAGCGTCGTGCAACTGTTCAAGGATCACGGAGGCCCGTTCGTCGGTTTCTGCCCGTACGGAAATCGCCTTGAGCAACGACCACTGCGTACCGGCGAGCGCCCCCACCAGGTCGCGAGCCTGCTTGTAGACGGTGCTCGCCGCCAGCGGGTCGAGGTTGCCGAGCCGGTTCGGCCCATCCGCAACCACCTTCGCCAACACCACGTCGTCGGTCTCGTGCGCCACGGCGGTCAGTAGCTCGGTGACCCGCCGGGCGGTGACCAGCCGGCCGGTCTGCGCATCGGGTTCGATGTCGAGCAGCTCGGCGTGGTTGACCAGTGCGGTGACGAGCTGCCCGGCGATGTTCACGTACTGGCGGGCAACGCCCCGTACGGCGGCGGCGAGCGCGGCGAGGTTCGCCGGATTGCGAAACAGCGGCAGCGGTTCGCCGAAGAACGGCTGGCCGAACTGCACGGCGGCTTTCCAGGTCCGCTCGTCCGGCAGCGGCGGATGCCGCAACGCGAACCGGTCCTCGACGCCCTGTACGGCGGCCACTGACACCTTGCCGTCGCCGTCGTACCAACCGAGCTGCTGCTCCAGGGCGAAGACGGCGATGATCAGGTTCTGCAGGTCGCGGTCGAAGCCACGCGCCTTCGGCTTGTCCAGCAGGTCCCGGAGCACGTGCACCGGCCAGTGGTCCCGGTAGTCCTGCTTCGCGGACTCCTGGAGCAGGTGACGGCTCCAGAAGGAGGTGGTGATGTCCAGGACGTAGCGGTGGTCGACCAGCTCGCCGAGTTGCAGGTTGTTGCAGATCCGGCGGAGCAGCTTGTGGTCGGCCGGCGGCACCGAGATGCCGTGGGTCGGGTCGGCGGCGGCCTGCCGGGCGTACTCGTAGACCTTGTTGAGTTCGGCCCGGGTGACGGGTTTCTCGTCGACCGGCAACGCCGGGGTGCCCGGGTAGGACCAGTCGAGCAGGTCGCCGCTGAGGTTGCGAAAGGCGTCGGCGAGCGTGCCGCCGCGCGGGTCGCCGAGGCGCAGCCCGTCGGCGAGGGTGTGCAGCACCCCGACGGTGTCCTCGTGGACGTCGGACCGTTGCGGATTGGCGGCGCCGTACGCCTGCTTGAGGGCCGTCACGATGCCTTCGCGCAACTGGCTCTGTCGTTGTTGCAGGTAGACGCGGCCCTGCTGGCGGTCGGCCTTGGGCCAGTCGGCGGCGAGCGTGTTGAGCCGTTCGCCGGCTCCCCCGACGCCGAGCAGATAGTTGATTTTCGCGAGCTGGGCGACCCGGCCCATCATGTCCTCGGTCAGATACAGCGGCAGCCAGAAGACGGTGTTGGAGCCGCGGTCGAGTTCCTCGATGCGGGCCCGGTCGGCGCTGCGCGGGTAGTCCTGCGGGTCGAACGGGTAGTCGATGACGATGCGCCATGACTCGCCGGGCGCGATCAGCGCGGCGACCGGCATGGTGTCGGGGTCGCGGACGTTGCCGAACTTGACCTGCACGACATGCGCCCGGCCCCGCCAGGGGCGGGTGTGCAGCAGTTCGCCGTGCGACCCCTCGCTCGTCCCGAGGCCCATCTCGGCGATGATCAGCTCGCGGAGGAGCTGCTGCCGGACGCCGGCCGAGGTCTCGTTGTGCGGCACCAGGTCGAGCAGCTTGTCGAAGTCGACGGTGTGCAGCTTGAGCGAGACGACGGGGTCGTGGTCGTCCGTCAGGTGCAGCTCGCCGGCGTCCTGCTCGATCTTGCGGAGCCGGTTCAGCACCATGGTGTTCTCGTAGCCGGGGATCGGCGCGGAGATGGAGCCGAAGTTCAGCGCGTGCAGCTTGGCGGCGGTGAGGTTGTGCAGCGCCGGCACGTCGGGCACCAGCGCGCCGAGCAGGATCGTCTTGACCAGCTTGTCGTCGAGCTGGAACTGGGTGTGCCCGGCGGCCTGCTCGTCCGTGATGCCGTTGAGGGCCAGCAGGATGGGTCGCAGCTTGCGCAGGTAGAGGGTGCGGGCGGCCTCGAACTGCTGGCGCAGCTTGGGCCGGTCGGGCAGTTCGCCGTGCAGCACCAGCGGGTCGAACAGGGCGGCCACGCCGATCAGATCGTTGACTCGCAGGGCGTCGCGGCGGGCCACCAGCAGCTCGGTCATCACCTTCAGCGCGGTGCGTTCCCGCTGCAACGCCTGGGACAGCGCCACCAGCGTCGCCACCAGGGCCGGAGAGAACGGGTAGAGCTGCCGGAAGGCGGTGGCGTCGGAGCCGATGCCGGCGTCGCCGTACTGGGCGCCGAGCAGCAGCGTGTCCCACACGTCGCGGTTGTGTTTGACGGCCGCGAAGGCGTTGTCGATGATCCGGCGGGCGGCGTCGTCGTTGGGTTTGAGCAGCCGCTTCTCGGTGATCTCGGGCAGGTTGGTGTCGGCCAGCACAATCTCGCCGAGTCGGCCCTGCACGCTGCGCATCACGTGTGCGAGGGCCTCCCGTTCGGTGCCGCCGACCTGCGGGCCGAGGAACTCCTCCAGGTTTCGCTGCCGGGCCACGAACGACACAAGCGGCAGCGGGCGGGCGGTGTCGGCGGACTCGATCAGCTTGTTGAGCTTCGCGCCCTCGGTGTTGACGAAGGTGTGGTCGGTGATCCGGCCGGACAGCCAGAGGATCAGCTCGTCCAGGAACAGGACGATGGCGTCGTAACCGAGGCTCGTGGCGTGCCGGGTGATGACCGCGAGGCCGGTGTCCAGGTCGAGGTATTCGCCGCTGTGCACCGCGCCCCGGAAGAAGGTCTCGGTCAGCGCGCTGACCAGCGCGTCGCGGTCCTTGGTGCCGGGCGGCTGGGCGGCGGCTTCGGCGTACCGCTGCGGGGTCCAGCCCTCGGCGCGGGCCCGCAGCGCGGCCAGGCCGGTGCCGCCCGCGCCGGGCCCGGCGCTGCCGCCGCGCAGCTCGGCGAAGAACGCGTCGTCGCCGAGCGTCCGACGCAGGCCGGCGGCGTTCTCCAGCAGCGCGTCCGAGCGGTGTACGGCCGGGACAGGCGCATCCGGGTGCGCGGCGGTGACGTGCCGCAGGTAGCCCTCCAGGACGGCCTGCTCGACCGAGCGGGCGTCGAGCATGTGCAGCGTCAGGCTGAGGAAAGTCCGGCCGGGCAGCCAGGAGTCGGCCGCCAGGATCGGCTGGGCCAGGCCGCGGATCTCGCGGGCGGCCGGGTTGTGGGCAAGGATCTCCCGGAGTACGGCCATGAAGTGCGACTTGCCGGAGCCGAACGAGCCGTGCAGGAACATCGCCTGGGAGCGACCGGTGGTGACGGCGTGCCCGATGCGCCGCAGCGCGTCGGCGAAGTTGTCCCGCAACTGGTCGGTGACGACGTACCGGTCGAGATCCGCGCCTTCGGCGGCCTTGACGACGAAGTCGCCTTCGCTCACCGACACCGGGATGTCGATCAGTTCGCGCAGCAGGGTCACGCCACTTCCTCCATTGCCTTTTCCGGAATGGGACACGCTACCGACGGGCGGGAACGTTGAGAAGAACGTTCATGATCGGAAGGTGCGGCCCGTGGGCGGGACCGCGGGAGCGTCTGGTGCGCCACCATGGCCGGACGGCGGAACCCTTGCAGGTCAACCGTTTCCGGCCAGCCGACTGTCGCGCCGCAGAGCATTGAAAGAGTCAGCTTGCCGACAGTTCGCTGCTGCCCGTACGTCACACCGGCCTCCTGCTCGCCTGGCTGATGTGCCGATATTGGTGGACCGACCGGCGATTCCGTCACCGTGTCGAGTTGGTGACTGAGGGTGTGACCAATCGGATCGCCGGAATTGGCGAGCGAGCATACAAACTGCTCCGGTGCGATGAGGGGATGTCGAACTAGCTGATGAAGGCCACCATTCGGCACCTGAGATCGCCATAACCGGCTCGCGTGCGTACCCGATTCGCGGATAGATCGGCTCGGATCGGGATCGGCGCGGCAGTTCCGGATCGTGCCTTCCGCTCGACCGACTCGCGAAGGGGTGTTGCCGGTGGCGGACTCGCTCAGCTCGGTAGGATGCTGGCATGAGCGCTGAGGCCGTCGGCATGCACATGCCCGCCGTCGTCACGCTCGACGATCTCGGCTCCATGATCGCCGCAGATCCGCACGGGCACCGGTACGAGACCAGCCCTGAGGGGGTTCTGTCCGTCATGCCGCCGCCCGACTCGGAGCATGCCGCCATTGCCAGCCGCCTGCTGGTCTGGCTCGCTCTCGGCGGCTGGCCGGCCGAACAGATCCTGCAGGCGGCCGGCGTCCGGATTCCGGGGCCAGCCGGGGACGGTGGCCGGATCCCGGACCTGAGCGTGTGGTCCGCGCCGCAACCACGCAGCGTGTGGCTGGCTGTCACCGACCTCCTGCTCGTGATCGAGATCGTGTCGCCGGGCTCCGAGGCAATGGACGCCATGGTCAAGCACCAGGAGTACGCCCGGGCCGGCATCCCGCGTTACTGGGTGGTGGACCGAGATGCTGGCCAGACCGTAACCATGCATCGACTCAGCGATGCCGGCGAATACGAAATCACGACGAAATTGCCGTTGGCTTGGCTGCTCAACACCGCGCCCGCCGAACACCTCGGTTGATCAATAGCGGCCCGTCGTCCGCAGCCACGAGTCGCGATGTCGCTCGCAGATGAGCGCGGCACCGCACATCGACCGGATCTGCCAGAGACGACAGTGTTCATGGACGCCGGCAGAAGGGTCGGTCCTCGGCGAGGACCATGCATTCCCAGCTGTTGTCGCGTCGGCCGGGGCGGGGTTGCGGGCCGTTGAACTGGCTGAGTAGTGCTGGCCCCCCAAAGCGGCGGATGTCGCTGTTCACGGCGACCTCGTTGCCGCACCAGGTGAGTTCGTCGCCGGCATCGAACAAGGCCCGCGAGGTGCCGGTCAGCACCAGCGTCTCCGCGTGTTCGACGACTGACAGTTGAAGCTGCTTCCAATCCCAGTCCGGCAGGTCAGAGATTCGGCGCTCGCGGGGGGCCGGTGCGCGCGTCGTCGCTGGTGTCCCGGCGCGCGGGCCACGCCGGATCCGGGCGCGGATCGCCGGCCAGTCCGATGCCCGGAGCGGTATGTCGCGGCGCGCGATGAGCAGATCTGCGAGCCCTTGCTGTTCAGCCCACCACGCCGCCGCCGCGCCCTCCTCCACGGGGTTCGTCCCGCGCCAGGGCTGCGGCGTGAGCGGTTACATCCTCGATGAGCTCGCTTTGATAGCCGGACTCACCGCCCAAGGTGAGGAGCACCACCGCCTTGAACTGTCTCGGCTGCTGATCGCCGCAATCGACAGCGGCCCCTCCATCGGCGTTCCGGCATTGTGCCTGGCTGTTGCCGCAGTACGCCGGCCGGCGTTGCCTGGCCACCTGGCCGAGTTGGTCACCGGTGGTCCGCCAGGTGCCATCGAGATCATCGGGCTCAGACGCACGCCCGATGTCGTCCTGTTGCGTGCCGAACATCCGGGCATCGAGTGGCCCGTCCTGCACGCAGCGAGCACGGCTAGCCAAAGCCAGGTGCCGATCGTGACAACCGCTCCGGGCCGCTACACCGAAACAGTCGTCGAAGCTATCCGACTCTGACCAAGCGACGCCGTGTGCGGCGGCTCGCCGGCGGAAGGTCGGCGAGCACGCGCTCCATGCGGCCAGGAGCGCGATCCACGCACGGACGCTACAGCTCTCAGTCGGATCAGCGGCAGGATGGAGGTGATCACGGTGACAGTGGGTTAACGTGCCGACACCTTGTGGATGCGCGCAGCCGTCGAGGAGGACTCCGTGAGTGACGCCGAGATCGGACCCGCCGCCGTCACTCCCCCATCCACCTGCCCGATCGGCTGGCAGCCCAGCGCCCTCGCGCCCGTCTTCTGGGGCGTGCGGGAGTACGGGCCGGCCGACGGGGCGCCGACCCGTATCCGGGTGTACCACCCGAGTATCGACTCCACCCCGGACACCGCGGCGATGCTCACCGGCTGCGGGAAGTACCCGCTCATCGTCTTCGCGCATGGGCACTGCGACCAGGACGACGACCACTTCCGGCGGTGGCACCGCACCCCGGCGGCGCTGGCTCGCTCCGGGTACGTGGTGGCCGTACCCGATCTGCCGGACATCGACATGCATCCGGCGGTGAGCCAGTCGACGCAGCAGGCGCTCGCCAGCACCGTGAGCTGGATGCGGCAGGGCTGGACCGGCAAGGCCGCGCTGCTGCCGGCCGCCAGGACCGGCCTGGCCGGCCACTCGTACGGGGCGCTGCACGCCGGGATCCTCGCCACCCGCATCCCGGTCGCCGCCGTCGCCTCGATCAGCGGGGTGTGGAACGACTGGCAGCCAAACTACGGCACCAAGCCCATCCACCAGAACGCGGTGCCCCGCCTGCTGACCTGGGGCACCATCGACCCCGACGCCACGCTGGGCGCCCCCGACTGGAACGCCATCGCCAAGCCCCGACACCGGGCGGTGTTCGACAACGCTGAGCACTACGACTACTTCCCGTACCAGCAGAATGTGCCCTGCCGCCCGGTCGGCGGCGGCGGACCGTGCCCGCATGTCGGCATCGCCACCGATGACCTGCTCATCATGTTCTTCGCCAACTACCTGCCGCCGGAGCTGTGGCCCGACCTGCCGAGCCGGATCCCGAACAATCTCGTTCCGCCGCCGCTGAACCTCACCCCGGAGCAACGCTTCTTCGCCGGCGCGCATCTCGTCGGGCTGTCCACGTTCAACGCGACATCGTCGTGCGACGTGTCCATCTCCGTCGATCTGCCGCTGGACAAGACCGTCCCGCACGTCCGCGAGATGCTGCGCCCGCAGGCCGACCAGGCGGTACGCGGCGCGGGCCTGGTGCCGAAGTTCACCGGCTCGACGAGTCTGAGCGCCTGGGTGGCGAGCCAGTCACCGGCGGGCGGGACGAACGTCGCGGCGGAAACCACGGTCACCATGACCATGCAGACCGGCCCAATCCCGTAGGCCGGACAGCGGGGCTGGTCGCGCGGGTCAACGCGACCGCGAGCGGTCCGGCGGTGTCACCCGTCGAGACCGGCATAATTCTGTAGCTCCTCGTGCGTCGTCGGCAGGCCGTGTTGGCGCAGCGGACCTTGTGGACCCGAGGACCCGAACACGTGCGGGTTGTCGAGCAGCCAGGTGACCACCGCCCGCTGCGCCGCCGTCAGTTCCTCGAAGGCGCGGCCGTGATCCGATTCCATCCGCGGAAACGCGCACCCCAGCACCACGTTGAAGTGGTTGTGCCAGTTCGATGTGGGTTCCTCGGCAAGCACCGCCGCGACCAGGTCCGACCGCACCTCCTCAGCCACCGGCGCGGCGAAGGCGTCGAGCAGTCCGAGTGCCACATGGCTGGGGCTCGCGTCCCAGATTGTCCGCCCGGACTCCTTCCGGCGGCTGGCCCATCCCCGCAGCTCGGCCAGCACCGAGTCCGGCATCCGCTCACCCGCCAGCTGCGCCCACGCCACGGCGGCCGCCCACCTCAGGTCCCGGTCTGCCCCGGCGAGGTTCCTGGCGAGCAGATCCGTCACCGGTTGCGTCAACGCGCCGCCGACCAGCCCCAACGCGACAAGCGCCGCGCCCGCGACCGGCACCGGGCGTTGCTCGTCGGTGGCGATCTCGATCAGGCGGGGGCGGATCGACGTCACCTCCTCCGGAAACCAGGCCAGGGCATGAATCGCCTCCCCGACCACCTCGGCGTCCGCGTCGTCCAGGCAGGTCAACAGCAGCGGGACGCCGGCCCGGACGGCATCGTACGCGGCGAGCCCGTAACGATCTCCGAAGGAACCAGCTATTACCCGGGCAGCAGCAGCCATGGCATCCAACAAGTGCCGCTCATGCTCGGTCAGCGGAGACGCTTGCCGCTGTCTTGGGGCTACCGCCTCACGCCACTCCTGCAACTCTTGCGACCAGCGGCGCCAGTCCTCCTCCGAAATCTCGGCCATGTCGTCGCGCAGTTCGGCGACGGAGAACCCTCCGGCGGGTACGGAGTGGGCGGCATCGCCGACCGCAAGGCAGGTGAGCAGATGGATGACTATGTGCCGGTCGGGAGTGGCGGGGTCGGCCAGCAGATCCAGCAGGAACGGCACCGCGTACGCGCTGGCCTCGTAGCGGGTGCCCTGGTGGTGAATGTTGCCGTACAGCTCGTACATCGCTTCGCCACGGACCTCGGCATCGGAGGACCGCAGGTCGCGGAGCAGGTCGGGAACGTCCTCGGCACTTCCGTACGCGTGCGTCAGCGACGCCCAGTCGACGCTGTCCAGATCAAGATGCACCCGCGCATTCTCCACGAGGTGCGACCCACCATGGGGCCTCTGCTGTACGGCGCCGGTGCATGCGCCGCTCAGGTTCCGTACACGGCTTTGAATGTGAAGTCGGTGAGTCGGACCGGCGTGGCGAGGGTGACGCCGTTCGACTCGGTCATGGTGATCGCCTGGCCCGAGGTCAGTGACCGGCTGCCAGCGGTCGTGTAGGCGCTGATCTCGTCGAAGTAGACGACGCCGAACTGGGCCAGCGGATGGACCGGCAGGTTGAGGTCGCCGCGGGAGACGCCGGCGTTCACGGTCACGGCGGGCGGGAACCCGGTGTCGACCGAGAAGTTCATCGTCTGCCGGCTGGTCTCGTTTGTGAAGAAGTAGCTCGCGGTGCCGGCCGGGTTCGTGTTCAGGCACAGCGAGGCACTCATCACGTCGCCGGGGCGGACCGGCAGGTTGACGTTGCCCACGCTCTGCGCCCACAACTGGCTGGTGACCTGCTGGGCGGAGTCGACGGTCATCTCGACGTGGACGTCGAGGAAGCCCAGCCCGGCGAAGGTGCGGAACCGGTTCACGCCGAACGGGCTGGCGGCGAAGCGCAGGCTCGGCACCGTCCAGGTGACGAACAGAATGGTGAACGGCGCCGACGCACTGGTGGTCAACTGGTAGCCGCACGACTCGATCGGATCCGGTCCGAGCGCACGGTCGGCGGTCGCGGTCCGGTCCGCCGTCGTGGGGTCGAACTCCGGATCGAGATGGCCGAAATCCTTATAGCGGCGCGCCTGGCGGTCCCACAGCTCGGCCTCGCCAGGTCGGGTCCGCTGGTCGGGGCGTGGCGGCAGACCGTACCGGATCAGATCGTGCTGCGCGGCGGTGAACGGGTCGAAGTGCTTCGGCGGAGGCGGGCAGCGCCGCACCCCAGTCCTTCCACGGGCTTCCTGTGCGGTCATGAGGCCCCCATCGTCGGTAGGTCCGCGTGCCGGTCGTGCGCCGGGTTCGCCTGGCGCCGTGCCGCCACCCTGATGAGAAACTGACACACGATCGCCGCCGGGCGCAGCCACCAAGCCGACAGCCCGGCTCGCGCCGCAGCCGCTACACGCGATGAAACTGGCTCAATTGAACCCTCCGCGCGAGGTGCGATAGGGCCATTCACTCGTACCTGGGTGGCGCCTTGACGACTGTGCGTCGCGTCGGAAGGGTGAGGGACATGTCGGACGCCGCACCCTCCCCATTCTCGTCAGCGCTTGCGCGGGAGGTGCTCGGCAAGGCGTGTGAGACCGTCGGGCTGTCCGCCGACGATGCCCGGCTCGTCCGGCTCGGTTCTAACGCGATCTTCGAGCTGCGGCGTACGCCGGTGGTGGTCCGGATCGGCCGGTCCGCCGAGCGAATGCCGATCTTCGGTCGGGAGTTGTGTGTGGCTCGGTGGCTCGACGATCGGTCAGTGCCGGCGGTGCGGCCCTATGACGAGGTGGAGCAGCCGTTGGATGTGAACGGTCATCCGGTGTCGTTCTGGCGTCGGGTGGATCAGGGTGAGCCGCCGCCCGATGCCGCCGACCTGGCGGATCTGTTGCGGCGGTTCCACGCGGCCGGTGATGCGCCGTGTGACCTGCCCGCGTTCGATCCGCTCCGGGAGGTTGGCGGTCGGATCGACGCGGCGGTCGATGTCGATGAGGACGACCGGGACTTCCTCCGCCGACACGAGGCGCAGTTGCGGGAGCGGTACGACGACCTGGTCTTCGAGCTGCCGTCCGGGCCGCTGCACGGGGACGCGTACGTGGGGAATCTGCTCGGCCGCAAGGGTGCCGCGGTGCTGCTGGACTTCGAGGCGACGTCCGTTGGGCCGCGCGAATGGGACCTCACCCCCGTGGCCGTCGCGAACCGCCGCGTCGGCCTGCCGGATGCCGAGTATCGGGCGTTCGCCGACGCCTACGGCTACGACGTGACCGAGTGGGACGGCTTCCCGGTGTTGCGCGGCATCCGCGAGGTCGCCATGACCACTTGGCTCATGCAGAACGTCGCGGAGGGGCCGGAGGTGGCGGCCGAGTTCGCGTTGCGGGTGCGATCGATGCGGGACGGGGACGAGACGGTTGAGTGGCACGCCTTCTGAGCCGGCCGGCGCGGGGCTGAAGTTTGATCCGCCGGTGAGCCGGCAGGCCGTCCGCATCACCAACATCTACGGCACCCGGTGGGAGAACGTGCGGCATCCCGGGGACGCCGGGACACTGAGCCGGCACCTGCGATTCGGCCGGCTGGGTCGCTATGTCGACCAGGCCCAGGACCAGCTCCCGTACGTGGCGGAGCGCCTGGTGCTCGATCCGGCCCGGCTGTCGTTCCAGCGCTGGACGGCCGACGGTCGGCTCACCGGCGCTCGGCTGTGGTCGGTGTACCTGCCGTCCGGCCAGGCGGTCATCGCGCTCACGCTCGACGTGACGGCGGGACCGGTGGAAACGATCGAGCTGCTGGAGGACTGCTACTACCTGGACGTGACGGTCGACGGCACCCGGCTGGAGTCGTTCGCGTGCGAGCGGGCCACCGACGATGGAGTGTCCTGCCCGAGCCAGACGTTCGAGCCGGAGCGGCACCAGATCGTCTTCGCCGACACCTTCCCGGGTGACGAGGCCGAGGACATCACGCAGAAGCTCATCTATCGCAGTGACCTGCCGTACCGGCGGGAGTTCAGCGCCATCACCTACCCGGCCGAGTTGAACCGCCGGCCCGGCACGACCGTCGCCGTCGGGCCCTATGTCAGTGTGCTGACCGGCCAGCAGGATTACATCGAGAACTGCGCCTTCGTGTCGGCCGCTCAGGCGGTGGGAAGTTGGGTGCGGCTGCGGTGGATCCGCGACGACGCGTACGAGGATCTGCGGCTGTTCCGTCGGTCGGAGCCGGGCCGGCGGAGCCTGGCCAACCGTCGCCGGACCCTGGAGCGGATGGCCAACCAGCTCGGGGAACTGGAGCTGGAGCTGAGTTACAGCGTCGAGTCGACCGCCGACCTGGAGATCCTGGTGCCGTCGCTACGGGTCGCCGGCTATCACAACGCCCTGTTCGACTGCATGGGGCTGCGGCAGAAGGCCGATACGGTCGGGCGGATGCTGCAACGGCTGGACCGGACCATCCGGGCCGAACTGACCGCCATCGAGAGTATCGAGCGGCGCGCCGACGACGAGCGCCGGCTGCGGTGGGCGATCGCGGTCGGTTTCCTCAGTACGGTGGGTCTGCCGGTCACCCTGGTGCTGGCGTTTTTCGGAGTCAACGCTAAGGAGGTCGACGCCCGGTTCTCGATGTTCGACCCGCGGTACCTGCCGCTGTATCTCTTCGTCGGGTCGGTGGTGTCGCTCGGTGTGGCGCTCGCGTTCGGCACGTATTTCTGGCGCCTGCTGTCCCCCCGGCGGCGGGGTGACACGTCAGTCGGACCGGTGCCGACGATTCCGCGACAGATGGCCGTCACGCCACCCGTCGACCTCAGTCACGAGAGCCGACGGTAACCGTAACGTCACGATCCGCCAGTGCTCGGCTCATGCCAGTCGCTTGCTGTGCGGCTCGGACAGGTCGTCAATGGAAGGGAGGTGACCGGCCTCGATCTGGGCCCAGAACCGCTCGGCGGCGGCGAGGTCGACGTCGGACAGATGCGGGTTGATGCGCTCTCGTACGTACCTGGTGGCGGCCTCGGCTCGGGCTTGCAGTTCGTCCGCCGTCGGGGTGCTGTCGGGCGAGGTTGGCGAGTTGGCATCCATCAGCGGCGCAGCCGGCGGGCACATTCGCCATCGTGGCCGTACCGCAGCACGCACCGCCGGCCACCGGGCATCAGGGCGTCACAGAATACCCAGTGTCGTACGTGTTGGGCATCCTCCTCGGACACCGTGGTGCCGCCCGGTTCGACGGGCGAGAGGCGGGCGACGCAGCGGGCCAGCACCCGGGCGAGCCGCAGCGCGGCCGGCAGGTCCGCCGCGGTAAACGGCAGATGCACCACGTACCGCTGCGTCATCGCCGGCCCCGCTCGTCGGCGTTGACGCCGCGGCGCCCGAACCGGGCGGGTTTGAATAGGCATTCCCGCACCTGCCACGGCAGCAGCCAGGTGTACGCGGTGGAGCGGTTGTGGCGCATCGTTGACTCCCGCTTGTGGTGGAAGGGGTGGGCCGTTCGCCCGTCCCGGCGGGCAGCCCACCCCGGCCCTGGCGCCGCAGCCTCACCCCTGCGGTACGGCGCCAGAGCGGCTCAATCGGCGGGTGCGACTGAGCAGCGCGGCGGTCGCCGGGGCAATCGATCCGACCGCCGCACCGGCACCCATCCTGTGCTGTTGACCAGCGGAAACTCAACGATTCCGGTGGATAACGTTGGCACGCCTACGATCTTCCTTCGTCGCAACGATCCGATGTTCCAGCGCGTGACGCGATGTCGTTCCACCACGGAACCCGACCGGTTGACGCCCCGTGCTCGACTGGCGGCGACGAATGCAGTCGATCACCCGTCCGGGTGGTCGCGCACCGCGCCGTGGCTTGACTTCGCCTACGGAACGCCATAGACGTTCAGTAGGCGTTCCATCACGGAACCTGGGGGGATCCAGTGCCAGACGACATTGGCTCGACCGTGCCACGCCGGCAGCTCGGCCGGCTGCTGCGACAGTTCCGCACCGAGGCCGGCGTCACGCTCGACGCCGCCGCCGACGCGCTCGAATACAGCCGGCAGAAGGTCTGGCGCATCGAGTCCGGCTTCGGCCCGGTGCGGGTGCTGGACGTCAAGGCCATGTGCGAGCTGTACGACGTGGCGCCCGAGATGACCGAGGCGATGCGCGGCCTGGCCGCCGAAACCAAGTCCAAGGGCTGGTGGCACGCCTACGGCGACGCCATCCCGAGCTGGTTCGAGCTGTACGTCGGCCTGGAGTCCGCCGCCGCACACCTCCGCCGGTACGAGCAGACTCTCGTTCCGGGCCTGCTTCAAACACGGGAGTACGCACGGGTGCTCGCCAAGACGGATAGACCCAGCGTGGGCGAGGCTGATCGGGAGCGGGCAGTTGAGGTACGTATGCAACGGCAATCGTTGCTCACAAGACGGGTACCTAAGCCGCCTCGACTCGAAGCGATCCTGTCCGAGGCGGTGCTTCTCCGTCAGGTCGGCGAGCGCACCACCATGGCCAGCCAACTCGATCAGTTGCAAAAGGCGGCAGAGCTGACCAATGTGACGGTTCGTGTCGTGCCACTCGCCGCCGGACCGCACTGGGGCGCGGAAGCCGGGTCCTTCATCATCCTTGACTTCCCCGCTACCAGGAGCGGTCGGGCTGCCCCCGAGCCTCCAGTGGTCTACAGCGAGTCGTTGACAGGTGCGTTGTACCTCGACAAGCCCGAGGAACTGGCCGCCTATCGAGACGCCTGGCGCAGCCTGGAGGAGCTAGCCCTCGATGAGGCACAATCTAAGCTCCTGATCAGTAAGATCTTGAGGGAGATCTACCATGGCTGATCTCATCGGTGCACAGTGGCACAAGAGCACCCGCAGCGGCGGCAACGGCGGCGAGTGCGTCGAGGTCGCCACCAACCTACCCGGCCTCGTCGCCGTCCGCGACTCTAAGAACCCGTCCGGCCCGACTCTGACCTTCTCTCATCCCGCATGGATGATCTTCCTTCGACTTAACTGCTATAAATGGCAAGGACCGCACCCTTCGACAACATATCTTTCGGATACCTTCGCTAGCCTTGGCGACCCAACGAGCTGAGCGCTTGTCTAGCATCTCTAAGTGCCTCGGATGTTAGACGATAACCTCCGGTCTGATCGAATAGTAACAGCCGAGAGATCAGCTCGTAGCCCCGTCTTGACAGGTTGCGCTTAGCCAGAATATCCAGGTCGCACATCGACGCGTCGTCGAGGCGATTGCCAGCAGCCAATTGGAGAAGAGTAGCGCCCAACTGATACAAATCCACCTCGTGCGACCAACTGTTCAGTAAAAGAGCAGGAGGCAAGTAACCGGGCGTAGCAGAGACAGTCTTAACTGGATCACCGGCTCTGACAGAGATGTTGAAATCGATTAGGACAGGCCCGCGACTCTTATGTAGAATCACGTTTTCGGGTTTGATGTCTCGATGAATGACCCCGTGCTGTGCCTCAAAAATAGCCTGCACCACATCACCATCAAGCTCGTCATGCTGTTTACGAATTTCTTCAACTTGAGTCGGACGAGGATGTATTGATTCCAATGCGGATAATAGATCTACCGCCCATCGCAATAAAGCATGTTCGGTAGGACGACTCGATGCGTCACAGAAATCTGCCAGAGTGGGACCCTCGACGTACTCCATAACGAGGAAAGGGTTTCCGTCATCGAGGATCCCCGCCTCTATCACTTTTACTATATTTCGATGGGTGATCGTTTGCAGGATGTCAAGTTCCCTTTGAACAGTACTTAGTTTACCGCTTCTGACCACTTTGATTGCGACCGTTTCTTTGGTTCCCACATTTCGCCCCTTGTAGACAGTGGCCAATCCGCCACGTCTACCAACTTGCCCCTCGATTAAATAGTCACTTACCGATTCGCCAGCTTCAAGGACATCTCGGCGAGAACGATCAGGGCGCTGCTGCGAAAGCTGTCGTTGCAAGTAGGTTTGCAGGATTCGGATTCCTAGCCGGGGAACGCCACTTAACTCACTGCATATCCCATAACCAACAAGGTGGGCTATATCGCTCGGAAACTCGGAGGCCAGCTCCTTGAAGTCGTGTACACGACCCTGCGCCAGCAGGGATAGCAAGTAATACTCATCTGCGTATTCGTCTTTTAGCGTCGAGACGAGCTGCGCCAGTAACGGCGCACGCTCTACAAGTAGGACTTGACTCACGTTACGGACTTCATCCCTACCGACTGCCACCTGCCTACGCCTATTAAGGTTCTGGCGGTGCACTATCGATCCCATGGCACGGAGCAGCGCCGGATGACCACCCGTCTGAGCAAAAGCCTCTGACACGCTAAGTGTTGGCCATTCTATGCCAATTTTATGGCCAATTGAGTTAAGCAGGTCACCTGCTTCACCTAAAGATAGAGGTTTCAGATACTCGCGCGTGAAGTAATTGTAGATGGGGTTATCTTCATCTCCGACCTTGGCATCTTCCACACACTTCGGATTAGTGCCAGATATTACAAAAGAAAGCCGGTTGGGAAGCTGCTGATCCAGTCCACGGAGCACGCGCCATAACCTTACAAACTCCTGCTCTAAACGCGCATTCCCGGTCGGAGGAAGTATCCGCTCGATCTCATCTAGGATAACGACTATCCGCCTCTTACGAACCGCCAACACCTGACGCAAGTCATGGTCAAACAACTCGTACACCGACTCAGTAGGCTCGATGTCAGAAAACAGCTCGTAACGGCCAAACATACGTAATGACCGGATGTCCCGGATATGTCGATGAGAGTCGTATATAGCTTGACCAATCGACCACATAATGTACTGGGCATCGGGCCTAATGGCGGCTGCACGTTGTAAATCAATCTGCGCTACAAAGCATCGTCCGTCTTCTCGAACCAGTTGTGCGAGCCGGTTTACGAGGGAGGTCTTACCGATCTTCCGCAGTCCGAATATGCCCTGGTGCGCCGATCCCATAGCAATTTCCTGCTTAAGTCGCTCAACAAGGCGTCGCCGACCAAAAAAGTCGCGACTTCGCGTGACTGCCCCTGGTAAGTCGTATAGATCTCGCCCATACGCTTGTGCCTGA
Source organism: Plantactinospora sp. GCM10030261 (assembly GCF_042666615.1). Classification (NCBI taxonomy): domain Bacteria; kingdom Bacillati; phylum Actinomycetota; class Actinomycetes; order Micromonosporales; family Micromonosporaceae; genus Plantactinospora; species Plantactinospora sp. GCM10030261. The sequence goes on along the minus strand of NZ_JBHTDD010000019.1, from coordinate 67,916 downwards.
AGTAGAATTCTGAAGTCATCCTCGCCTAGCGGTCGGCACGTTCTTATTCGGTCGATGCTAAAGCCAATGAAGAATGTTTCGCTTTCTTCGCCGACCTCCATTACTTGTTCACCGGTGCGCTTGTCAGCCGTCAGGATTACACCTATCGATCGACTAAGCCTTGCTCCTTGGTCCCTGACTAGCTCAGAGGCTCGATCAATTTCTCGCGCTTGGAACTTCCCGTACTCAGCGACGTACACCAACAGTTCTCGAGACTCACCGAGGGCGACCTGCAGATCATCGGGCATGCGTACGAATAGCGCCCATACTTTCGCATCTCTAGTTTCATGAACATACTCGACCGTCATGCCCGCAGTCGATAGCGCCTGACAAATGTGCCGACGAGCCTCGCTTGTCGAGACAAAGTCTTTAAGGATTCGATCGTGAACCGACACTACGTCTCCCGTTCAAGCAATAGAAGTCGTCACACCTAACTGTCGGCCTACCAAACCATAGATAATGACCCAAGGTCTGAACGGCTAACTCTGCCAAATGCAAGTTCCGAGTCGAGGAGGTCAGTGACAAACTGGGCTGGTGACCCGGGGAAGCCGGGGCGTTCGTCGGTGTACCACTGGTGAAGCCATGGCTCCAGGTCGGCGATGCCGGCGAGCAGCGGAAGCAGGCGCTCGGCCGGCCAGACGGCCTGGGTCTTGCGGTCGAGGTAGACGGTGGCGAGGGCCTGCGCCTGATGCAGGTGATCCCAACCGGCCCAGCCGAGCAGCTCAGTCGGATCGCCATCCCGGCCCGCCCTCGGATAGGAGATGAATCGTTCCTTGGGCACGTCGAGCTTGCCACGGTTGCGCCAGTACGACGGCTTGGCAAAGTCGGCCGAGGTGTACTTGGGCGGGACCGGGACCTGGATGCCCTCCTCACCCTGGTCCTCCAGCCGCTGCAGCTCCCAGGTCCGCTCCCACTGCGCCCGCTTGCGCAGTCCCGACGGCTTGTAGCGGTACACCGGCAGGTACGGCACGTGCTCCTCAGCGACGAGCTTGCTGAGCGTCTTGGTCAGGTCGTAGTCGTCCCGGCCGACCCACAGTTCAAGCACGGCACGGAAGTCCTCGTCGTGCCGCACCTTGTCGGCCAACTGCGCGACGGACTGCGGCACCGGGCGGTCACCCCACAGCTCGGGCGCCTCTAACCGATCCAGCAGCCAGTCCCGCAGCGCCTTAGCCTGCATGGCGTCCCAGCCCTCGGTGGCCCAGCGACGCTTGCACTCCGGGCGCTCGATAAGCGCAATGTTGCGGTCCGACTCGATAACCGCGATCCGCCGTTCCACAAGCCGCCGGTAGTCGTCCGGCCAGTGCGCCGGCAGCTCGGTGATCGGTATCGACCCGTGCCGCGCGAACCACTGCGTCTCGACCTCGCCGGCCGCCATCTTCCGAGCCAGCACGATCTCGAAGGCCCGCTCTCCCAGTTTCAGCTCCAGCGGCTCGGGCGTGGTCAGGTCATCATCCAGTAGCCCGTAGAGCCGGTAGACCTCCCAGTCCAACTCCTCCTGCGCCGCGATCATTTGCGCATGGGTAGATTCATAACCTGCTCGCGCAGCACGCAGCCGCTCCAGAGTCGGCACACCGGACTCTGCGACCGCCGTCGGAGTCGCAGCGGTAAGCCGCTGCGCCAGCGAATCGAGCAACCGGGCTCGCTCCAGCGGATACGCCTGTGGCAGCGGGAACTCTTCGAGTTTCGTCCCTGTAAACTCGTATCGTTCGTACCATGGCTCTGGGCTCAAACGGTTACCCCCGCCGCTGGAGTTTGCGGTGCCCGCCTTCGGTTGGCTAACTTGCTTCAGCCAGAAGCAAGCTGCCGAGCTATTGAGCAGACCCAGAATGCGCAAATAATGCTCATCCGTCCCACCCTCCTTCAGTTTGACAACAGGCGCCGATCGATTAAAGATTGCACCGGCTCGACCAAGGACGAAATGGTTATGTGTCGCAACGAAGGCAAAGGAAACACAGGTTGCTGTCTTTAGCTTTTCGCGATACAACTCGCGAATGTCGTACCACCGCAAGTACTCGATTGTCTCGACCGGCTTCCCGAATCGCCGCCTTACCTCCAGCACCCTCCTCGCTGGCCACAAGAATCGGATGGTCTTGGGGACTGCCTGCGGATCGTATCGTTCAAGTCTGTCGTCATAGGGAAAAAGACAGTGCAAGGTCTCTATGACACTGTAATCGCGAACAGCTTCTCCTCGCACAGCGGGCTTAGCAACCTCGATGCCGTGGCGACGAACGGCACCTGAGTTTATAAGGAAGGCATCATCCTCACCGGTAATCGCCACGAACCCCATGTTGACTTGATCTCCGAGGATGTCTCCGACCCGGCCAAGGATCGTCATTAGCCCAACAGCGCCACCTCCGGATAGACTCCACGGATGGCGAAGGAACTGTCGGCGCGAAAGGTCGGCTACGCTTATCCAAGCGGACTCTGACCCGGGGTAATCCACCTGGCCGATAATCGCCCGCCAAACCTGTCCTTGGACAGGGTCCTCTGGCGTGGATTGTTCACCGCGCACGCCGAGAATCGTCCGCACAACTTCAGAGCGGCGACGGAAATTGGCTCGACCAATCAAGATCACGGTAGGAGTTCCGTGGCCCGGAATAAAGGCACCGGACGTGTCGATCACCTCGGTCAACTCCACCTGGTGGGCGAAGTAGTCCTCGATGAGTTTCTTGCCGAACTCTCGCTTCATGAAAGCGTTGCCGGTGATCTGGCCGACGTGCCCCGCCCCCTCGCCGTACTCGTCGGAGCGCTTGGCCAAGTCGAAGAACCGCTTTGCGAACGGCACTGTCAACGCATACTGCCGGTGACACACGTCCGGGTAGATCTCCCGGTAGAGCTTGTTGCGGGCCGGGTCCGACACCGTGATGTAGGGCGGGTTGCCCACCACCACGGTGTATTGACCTTCGCGCAGGTACTCACCCAGCACGTCTGCGTCCTCGGTCGCGTACGCGAAGCCGCTCCCGCCCTCCAGCAGGTCCAGTATGTCGCCTTGGTGGCTCGACCGTTCGTCCCAACGCAGCAGCGAGTCGCCCGTCGCCACCCGCACGGGCCACCATGGCGTGCGTTCCAGCGACGTCAGCCCACACTCCTTCATGGCTGCGATCAGCAGCCGGAACCGGGCAATCGCCACGGCGAACGGGTTGATATCCACGCCAGTCACCTGGCTCAGCGCCCGCTCGACAAGCACCCGCGGGTCCCCCAGCGGCTCCCGCGCCCGCCACAACGTCACGAGCCGCGAGAACGCCCCGAGCAGGAAGTGCCCCGACCCACAGGTCGGGTCGATGACCGACGTCTCCGACAGGCCGAACTCGTCGACGGCTGGCTTGAACGTCCGGTCGAGGATGAACTCCTCCACGAACTCGGGCGTCTGGAGCAGCGCGTACGTCTTCTTGGCGTGTGTGGAGAGATCCTGGTAGAGGTCGCCGAGGAACCGGGTGTCCAGGTCGTCCTTGCGCAGCGACACCAGCCCCGGTCCGCGCCGGAAGAACTCGGACAGCTTCTCGGCGGCCTCACCGGAGATGTCGAACCGCCAGATCGGGTTGTGCTCGTCGAAGACCTTGCCAGTGGCGCGCAACCCACGCAGATATCCGAACGCCTCGCGCAGCCACTCGCGGTCGTTGTGCCGAGGGTTCTCGATCAGGTACTGCTGCCGGTGCTGCATCGCCCTACCCACCGGGGCGGCCGGCTCGGGGCCGCCGATCCACAGTGGCTCAACCAGGTCGTTGTCCTCGCAGAAGCGGACGAACACGCACCCCAGCACCCACGCCACGGCGGCCTGGTCGAGCACATCCTCCAGCCATGTCTCGAACGTCGCCGCGGTCCGCTTCGCCGAGGTCGCCTGGCCGTGCTCCTTCTCCAGCGCCGATCTCAACGACGAGTCCCGCCCGACCTGTGTGCGCAGGTCGTCGGTGAGGGCGGTGACCTGGCCTTGCAGCGCCTTGAGGGCGATCATCGGGGGGTGGTCCTCTCCAGGGCGGGGGTGATCCAGTCGTCGGGCAGCCACATCGACTGGGCGGCCGGCGAGGTGAGGGGAAGCTGGACGTTGTCGAGCATCGCCGGCACCTCCCGGCGGGCCGGCACCAGCAGCAGTCGGGCCGCCGGCCGCGCCCGGGTGGGGTCGGACAGCTCCTGGACGAGCCGGAGTTGTCCGTAGCGGGCCAGCGGTGCGGCCTCGGTGAGCAGCACCGGTCCGCCGGCCGCCGCAAGCGCTTCCTCGACGGCGGGTACGACCTCGTGCTGCACCAACTCGACAAGACTGCGGAAGTCGGGGTCGGTCGGCGAGCCGTTGTCGGCGGCGACAAGTGCCTCCCACGGAAAGCCCTGGGACCGCAGCCGGTCGAGCAGGATCGCGGTGACGTCGACCTCGGTCAGGTCGAACCTGTCGAGCAGCGCCCGGCGGGCGGCGGTGAGCCGGCGGATCGGGGCGAGCACCACCAGGAACGCCGCGCGATCGACCGCGCCGGTCAGCCGGGCCTGGGCGTCGCCGGCCGCGTCGGGGCCGAGGATCGGGCCGGTGGTGCTGGCGACCCGGGTGCCGGTGAGCGACGAACCGTGGCCCGGTGGGGTGTAGCAGCCGGCCGCCGGGTCCCAGGTGAGTGGCACGTCGCGGAGCAGCCCGTCGAGGGCCGGCCGGTCCGGCAGTTCGGTGGCCCGGGGAAACCGGGTGCGCACTCTGGTGCGTACCGCGTCGGGGGGCAGTTTCTGGCCAACCAGCGCGCCCACGGCCAGGCGCAGCGCGCGCTCGGCGGGCATCCCCGTGGGATAGAGCTGGCCCTGGGCGTTGACGTAGACGGCGCCGTCGCTGCCGGCGGCGGCGAGCTGCAGCAGCCGCAGGTCGGTGAGGGTCGACATGCCGGCCGGTGGGGTCTCCAGGGCCCGCAGGTCTTCGACGGCGCGTTGCCGGCTGGGCAGCGGGTCGGTGGCGGCCAGCGCGACCGCCCGGCGGCCCAGCCGGACCACGTACCCGAGCAGGTCGGCGGCGGTCCGTTCGGTGGCCGGGTCGTCCGGTTCCCGGCCGATCAGCACGGTGGTCCAGCCGCGGCCGCGGTGCATCGCCACCCGGGCGTCGCCGCCCCGGGCGAGTTCGGTCTCGACGGCGGCCCGGACCAGGCCGACGGCCTGGGCGGTGCGTTTCGGCTCGGCCGTGTAGGAGCCGCGGGCGGCGATCAGCGCCTCGCCGATCTCCTCGGCGGACATCACGCCGCCCCGGGTGTCGAGCAGCGCGACCACCTCGTCGCGCAGCAGCAGTAGCGCCATGTTGTCCCGCCAGTCCTTGGCGGTGTGGCGGCGCAGCAGGGTGGAGATCTGCGGCTGTAGCTTGCCCACGGCTCGGGCCACGTCGGCCTGCGACGGCCAGTGCAGGAAGTGTCCGTCGTCGGTGGCGGCCTGGCCGAGCAGCACCTGCAGCGCAGTGCGCTGCCAGCTCGTCCGGCCCGAAGGCGCCGGCAGCAGGGTGCCGCAGAGCGCCTCGATGCCCTGGGCGAGCGGCCGGTCGGCGGGTCTCGGCTCGGGATCCGGGTCGGCGAACTGTTCGCGGAGGGTGCGGGTGCGGGCCAGGATCTCCTTGCGGGTGGCGTCCGGGATGCCGCGCGCGCGGGTGAGCGCCGACGGTTCGGCGTCGAGCAGCTCCCCCACGGTGAGGATGCCGAGCCGTTCCAGGCCCGAACGGGCCCGTGGCGTCAGGCCGGCCGCGTCCAACGGCGAGATCAGAGTCAGCGGTACGGCGGCGCCGGTGTGGTCGGTGGCGGCGGGTGGTTCCGGGATCTCGCGGAACACGGCCCGCCAGGCGTCGAGCATCTCGTCGACGGTGTCGAACCGGTCGGCGGTGTCCCGGGCGAGGGCCTTGCGGAAGAAGGCCACCAGCCGGTCCGCCACCGACGGGTCGAACGCGCCCGGGTCGAGGGTGACCTCGTCGGGGACCACGGCCGGGTTGGCGCCGCCGGCCCACCGGGGCAGCGTGCCGGTGGCCATCTCGAACAGGGTGACGGCTGCCGAGAACCGTTCGGCGGCGGCGTCGTACCGCAGCCGGCGCGGCGGGCCGAGAAACGGGTCCAGGTAGGCGGCGGTCCCGGCGGTGAGCTGGTCGGCCGGGACGGCGGCCAGCGAGAAGTCGAAAACGCAGAGGTGGAGTTCCTTGTCCTTGGGCCGGGGCCGGGACGCCAGGTTTGCCGGCTTGATGTCCCGGTGCCACACCCCCTGGCCGTCCAGGAACGCCACGATTTCCAGCAGGTCGCGGCCGTACCGTTCCAGCAGGCCCAGAGCGAGCCGGCCGCCACGCAGATCCTCGGCCAGGGTCTGCGATCCGGCGCTCTCCAACAGCAGGGCGGTCCGGCCGCCGACCCGGATCGGCCCGTCGACAAGTGCGGCCACCCGGGCGTCGCGGAGCTGTTCGACGGTACGCGCCTCGGCGGCGAACCGGTCGGCGAACTGCTCGTCGCGGGCCACCTTGAGCACGAGTTCCCGCCGGCCTTCCGGGGTTTCCCGGGCGACCAGCAGCGCGGTGGCGGTGGCGCCGGTGCCCAGCCGCTTGACCACCTCCAGACCGTTGTCCAGAACATCGCCACGGTGCGCCTGGAGCGGGTCGACCACCGGTTCCGGGTCGGGGGCGGTCAGCTCCTCCCAGACCAGCTCGATCCAGGCGCGGAAGTCGCTGACCTTGCGGGTGCGGTGCGCCGGGTCGCCCCGGGTGGCGTCGTAGATCGCCTCCACGAGGGCCACCGGCATGCCGTCCGCCACCGCCTCCAGGTGCAGGCCGCCGCCGGCGACCGCGGCCACCAGTTCCTCGGCGGTTGCGGCCGGGTCGAGGCCGGCGAAGATGCGGTACGCCAGAGCGCCGAGCGAGAACACGTCGAGCTGCGGCCCGGGGAGGTCGTCCAACGTGGACGCCTCGGGGGCCTGGTAGCGGCGGACGCTGTCGTCGAAGAACAGCTCCAAACTGGCCGGGTCGGTGGGTGACGGGGTGCGGGTCAGCCGGGTGGTGGCGAGCCGGCCGCCGGTCTGCCAGTCGGTCACCACCAGCGACGGTCGGGTGCTCTCCGGGTCGGCCACGAAGATCGCCCGGGGGTGTAGGGCCCGGTGGGACAGTCGTCGGGAGTGCGCGTAGTCGACGATCTCGGCGAGGTCCTGGACGAGTTGCAGGCGTTGGGCGAGTTGGAGTTTGCCGTCGCGTTCGGCGAGCCACTGGTCGAGACGTACCCAGTCGGGGTGGTGGTCGAAGACGACCGCCGGCCCCCACGGATGCTCGACCAGGTCCAACGCCCGGGCGATGCCCGGGTGGTGGATGCCCTGCAGCAGCCGGAACTCGCGCTCGGCGGCCTTCTTGATGGCCGGCACGTCCTCCTCGGCGGCGCGGCTCGCGAGATAGAACCGGATCCGGCGGAGCAGGCCCGTCTGGACGGTGTGGTCGGCGAGGAAGTCCTGCCAGCCGAGGCCCTCGGCGACCGGTCGCTGGTGCAGGACGAGCTGGTTGATCCGGCGGTCGGCCACCGAGGGGCGCAGATTGGCACCGCGGACCAGGTCGACGATCTGCCGGGCGCGCACGGCGTCGACCCGCTGGCGCGGACTGTCCGGCTGTGCGGTCAGCAGGTCCTTGAGGCTGGGCAGGCCGGAAGTGTCGCCGTCGAGGCCGTAGACGTGCTGGCGGCCGATGTCGTCGAGGGTGCAACGCATGCCGCCGGCGTGCAGGAAGATGGCGGCGTGCACGTGCGGGATCGGGGTCCCGGGTTTGGCGTAGCGCTTCAGCAGTCCCTTCAGCCGCTTGGCCTTGAGGTTGGCCAGCAGGAGCGGGTTGTCCCTGGGCCAGGCGATCCGCCGGTTACCGGCGCGTCGGGTCCACTGGGTCCCGGTGCCACCGATCTCACCGGTCCAGTGCTTCAACTCCAGCAGGTAGAGCCCGGTCCGGGTGAGCACCAGCGCGTCGACCTCGTTGATCGAGCCGTCGGTCGCGACGAACTCCACATTGGCCCAGACGTGGAACGGCTCCACATCGGGCAGATAGGACGCCAGATTGCGCAGGCCGTCCTTCTCGTGCTCGAAGGCGCTCGGATTGATCTGCTCCCAGCGCGGCGAATCCTCACGCATGCGGCGACCGTCACTCCCCCGGGCAAATTGGCTGTCAACGGTCCGATGGACGGTACCGGCGGTGACGCCCTGTGCCCAGACTCCGTACGGAGGAAGGGCATTTGTCGGTTCGGCGGGCGCGATCGGTCGACCGGCAACAAGAAGCGTCACCTGCCTCTTCCTGCGTATCCGCGACGAGCTGATGAAGTCGGGCAGCTCGCGTCCGATATCTGACAATGGACGTCCTGCGTACACCCGACGGATGGTTATAGTCCCCGCTCCGCGCCGGTCTGCTTGCCGAGTTGGTGAGCACCGGCCGGTCCGGGTCGCTCCCGATCGCCTGCAACAGAGACGAGACCTTTGAGGAACTCCTGGGTCTCGGGATCGACCGAGTAGATCAGGCACCCGCGGAGTCCACGGGTGAGCAGCACCTTGTAGGCATTGCGGATCAGCCGGTGCGGGTTCGCTGGCCTCGGCTTTCCGGGCCCTCCGGTGATGTCCAGGTCACGGGACGCCTCGGGGTAGGTGGCAAGTCGCCCACCGCGTAGAACAAGATCCTGGCCGAAGATTACCCCGGCCCAGTCGTACTCGAATCCCTGGGCGGTGTACGCGCAGCCGACCTGGCCGAATCCACCCGGGTCGGTCGCCCAGTAGGCGCTCGACGGTATCCCGCGTGGCGGATGAGTGGCGTAGGCATTCCACGGCTTCGACCAGTCCCCGATCCTGACATCGTCGACGAGTCGGCCGTTCTTCGTCTGTCTGGTCCAGTCCCAGCAGAAGCCCGCCGTTATACGCGCCGACTCACCAAGGGACCGGCGTTGGGCGAGAAACCGTTCCATCTCCTCCGGTGAGTCCGCGACCCTGAGCTGGAAGGTGTCATCGCCGTCCCATCGGACAGGACCGTCGGGGCCGACCTCCAAAAGCCGGTCAACCCACCATTCGAACAGAGGGCTACCCCCGCAGCGGAACTGTCCACCCAAGGTGATGAGCTCAGGCTCGCAACCATGACGCAGTGCCGCATCGTGAATGGCCTCTACCGTGCCGACCTCGTTCGACCGCAACGCCTGATGACCGTCGAGCAGGAAGACCGCCACCTTGGCAACATTAATCAACTCATCGACCTGCGGAATCTTTCCGAAGACACCACCGCGGTCCGACCGGGTCCTGATCCGGTGTGCCTCGTCGCAGATCAGCACGTCGATGCTGTCCGGTGGGTCGTTCGCGAAGTCTCGGAAGTAGTTGAACAGCGGGTTTGTCCGCTGCCGGGGGTCGCGTGGGTCCCTGCGTGCATATCGCCGCAGGGTGGAGGTGAATGCCCTGGAACCGGTGGCGTGGGCGATGGTGACGTCCTGCCCAGCCAGCTTCGCCAGCAGGGACAGCGCGATGGCGCTCTTACCGGTGCCCGGACCGCCGGACACGATGACCACCCTCTTGCGACGTCCCCGCCGCGCCCACCGCACGCCCCGCATCACCAGCCCCAAGGCGGTCCGCTGTTGGTCCAGCAGCACGAAGTGCCGACGGTTGCCCAGCTCTTCCGCCGCGTACCTCAACAGGTGTTCACTGGCTCGGACCTCACTTCTCAGCAGTCGATCCGCCGCTGGCCGGCCGCTGGCCGGCAGGAAACGTCCGTCGAGGTAGGCGGCGAACCGCTCGCTCTGCTCAGGCGTGTAGATCATCCGTTTGAATCCCCTACGCCCGGAACGTAGGTGACCCACCTGGGCCTCGGTCGTGGCCAACGCCGACAGATCCCCGGTGCGGTCGCGTTGTGCATGTACACCAGGCCGTGCACGGCATCCGGCCGTTCCAGCAGGACCCGCACCATGTCTTCCAGGTAGGCGCAGTACGCCTCGACCTGCGCACCGGGGTGTAGCTGCGCCTCCTTCGTCCACGGAACGCTTACCAGGTCCTCTTCCCTGTCGAGCCAGGTTGCCTCGCTCCATTGCTTGAGTTCGACCACCAGATAGACATCGCGACCGTTCGGATGAGTGCCGGCGACGATGGCGTCCACCCGCCGATCGCTGCGGGGCAGCCGGTACTCCGTCAAGACGCTGAGGTCACCGAAGCCGAGGGCGCACAGGCGCCGCGCGAGTTCGGGAAGGCTGTTTCTCCAGGACCGTCGTTCCCGGTCATCTATGCGGTATCCGGCCGCGACAAGGTGACGCCCCACCTCGCGGACCAGGGTTCCGGCTGCTTCCAGCTCCAGAATTCGTTTCGGCGTGGTGTGGAACGCGCGCAATGACCTGCCCCCGAGGCACGAGAAACTCGTGCGGTGGGGGCATGTCCCTCAGTCGGGGAAGCCCGTCGTTCCGCGAAACTGACGGCAACTGTAGTGATACGTGTAGGTTTGTCGCTACCCGTCGTTCGGTTCCTCGTACCGGGTCTCCACGGGACGCTCCGGCCGCACCAGCCGGGCCAGGAAGTCGCGGGTCTCCGGATCGGTGGAAACGATGGCGGTGCCGCGCATGCCGCGGGTCAGCAGCACCTTGTAGGTGTTGCGGATCAACCGGTCCGCCTCGTCATCACTAACCGCCTTACGGCTGCGGAACGCCGGATCCTTCGACTCGGCGCGCCGCGTCACCAGCCGGCCGTCCCGGGCCACCAGGTCGGGGCCGATGATGACGCCGGACCAGTCGTATTCGAAGCCCTGCGCGGTGTAGACGCAGCCCACCTGACCGAAGCCGTTCGGGTCGGTGGCCCAGAAGGCACTGCCCGGCGCGTCGCCGACGCTGCGGTCACTGTTGACGTTCCACGGCCGGGCCCAGTCACCGACCACCACGTCCGGCACCAGGGTGCCGTCGGGTCGTGGTTTGCTCCACGGCCAGCAGTAGCCGGCGGACATCCGCGCCGTCTGCCCCGCCCGGCCGTCGACACCGGACCGCTGCCGGCTGCGCAGGAAGGCTTCCAACTGCTCGGGTGACTCGGCGAGCCGCAGGTCGAACCGGCCGTCCCCGGCCCACACCACAGGCTCGCCGCCGTCGAGGCCGAGCAGGTCGAGGACCCACTGCTCGTACGCCTCGCTGCCGCCGCACCGGAACTGGTCGTGCAGCGGCACCAGCTCGACATCGAGGCCCAGGCTCTCCGCGTACGCAGAGATGATCTCGACGTTGCCCAACTCCCCCGGCTTGACCACCTGGTGCTCGTCGAGCAGGAACACCGGCACCCGGGCGGCCGCGATCAGCTCCTCGAGCTGCGGCCGGGCCCGGTCGCGCCTGGCCTTCGTCGTGTAGCGGTTGACCGACGTCTCCCGGATCCGGTGCGCCTCGTCGCAGAGCAGCACCTCGATGTCCTGGGGATCGGCGTCCATGAAGCTGTTGAAGTACTTGAACATGTCCCGCATCCGGGTGGACCCGCGGCCGGCGTAACGGCGCATGGTCTGGGTGAACGACCGCGAGCCGGTGGCATGCAGCACCGGCCGGTTACGGCGGGCCAACTCCCCCATCACCGACAAGGCGATGACGCTCTTGCCGCTGCCCGGCCCGCCGGCCACGATCACCGCACGCCGGCGATTGGCCGTCCGGGCCCGCTCGATCGCGTGCATCACCATCTCGTACGCGACATGCTGCTCGTCCAGCAGGGTGAAGTGCGACCGTTCCCTCAGCTCCTGCTGGGCGTACCGGAGAAGGTGTTTGCTGGGCCGGACCGGGCTGGTGAGGAACCGGTCGGCGGCGCCGGCGCCGGACTTCGGCGCGAACCGTGAGCGGAGGTAGTCGAGCCACTGGCCACGGCGCTGCCCGGTGAACAGCCGGCTCTGCTCGGTGGCCGGCCGGTCCAGCAGGTCGGTGACGTCGCGGTCGACGGCGTTGTGCAGGTACGCGGCACCGCGCAGCGTCGTCTTCAGGTGGCCGAGCGCGCCGAGGAAGTCGGTGAGGTACTCGCAGTAGTCGGCGACCTGGACGCCGGGATGCAGGCGCGGCCCGCGCGCGTGTTCGACGGCGACGAGGGTGTCCGAGTCCTCGTACGCGGTGGCGTACGACCACCCTTTCAGCTCCACCACCAGGTAGGAGTCGTCGCCGGTGCGCGGGTCCACCCCGGCGAGCACCGCGTCGATGCGGCGGCTGGTCAACGGAAGCTGGTATTCCACAAGCACCTCGACGTCGCCCAAGCCGGCATCGAGGAGATCCTGGGCCAGCACCGGCAGGCTGCCCTTCCAGGAGCGACGCTCTGCCGGGTTCACGCCGTGCCGCATCGCCCACAGGTGCTCGGCGACCCGATCGGCCAGGACGCCGTCGGTGGCGAGGCGCAGCAGACCAGTGGCGGACGTACGGAACGCCGACATCGACAATTGCCCCCGGGCAGCACGAAATGATCGTGCGGATGGGGGGCATATCCGTACACCGGAAGCCCGTCGGACCGCTTGGTTCCCAGCACTGTAGCGATTGGATCAACCGGCCGTCACGGGGCCTCGTCGTTCGACCGCGCCTTGTCGGGCGTGGGCGCGGTCACCTCGGTGGCCTCGGGCGCGGCCGCATCGTCGCTCCGTGGCGCTTGGACTGTCGACGGCGCCTCGGCGATCGGGGGTGCGTTGACCGTCGGCGGCGCGTTGACCGTCGGCGGCGCGTTGACTGTCGGCGGCGCGTTGACGGTCGGCGGCGCGTTGACTGTCGGCGGCATTTTGGCGGCGGAGCCGCGGGCACGCTCGACCGGATAGCGACGGGCGGAGTCGGTCAACTTGTCGGTGGCGGCGGCGACCAGGTCGACGCCGAGGACGTCCGCCAGCCGGGTCAGGTAGATCATCACGTCGCCGATCTCGGCGTACACGCGAGCCCCGCGCTCCCGGTCGGCCATCACGACGGCTGACTCCTCCGGGGTGAGCCACTGCAACTCGGCGAGCAGTTCACCGACCTCACCGGCCAGCGCCATGGCGAGGTTCTTCGGGGTGTGGAACCGCTGCCAGTCCCGCTCGTCGGCGAACCGTCGCACCCGGTCGGTCAGCTCACGCAGTGCCGGATCGCTGCCTTCGAGTCCCACGACATCGGACCCTACCCGCGGAGGCGGGCAGCAAGGTGCGTCACCCGCCCTCGGTGCAACCCTGCTGGGTCGTAAACACTCGGCGGCATGCACGACGAGGCGTTCAAGGTCGCTGACAGTCAATACGCCAGCCCGGATCGGCACGACGACCAGGACGACGCGTTCCGCCATGCATACTGGAACGCCGCCTTACCAAGGAGTAAGTTGGCGCGGCGTGTCCGTGAGGCGGTGGACGGCGGTCGTACCGTGGTGATCGACGGCGAGGGCGATCTCGCGTACAGCGATCAGGTGCCCGCCGAGGAGACGGGGAAACCGGAGGACACAACGCTGCCCGGGCACCCGCAACCGGAGAAGGCCGCATCATGATCCGAAAAGTACTGACTTCCGTAACTGTTCTCGCCGCCGTCGTGCTGCTGGCGGCGGCCAGCTGCGCCGACACGGGATCCACCGAGAGGGACACGGTGGCCACGACCTCCGACCTGTACGACAAGATCTCCGAGCTGCGCAGGACCAAGCAGACCGCCCAGCTGCGGTCGCTTACCGACTTCAACTGGGACGGGGTGTTCTGCTACTACGAAGGCGCCCCCACGGATGAGATCAACTCCGCGGTTGGGGATGTGGTGGAGGAGCCGGGACATCGGCTTGCCGTGTCTGGGGCGCTGGCGGTGTTCGTCCAGGGCGGTAAGCCCGTCCGCAAGGCACGGATCCCTGAGATCAACTTCGAGGTTCGGCGGTATTCGAACGAGGTCCTCGTCAAGGAGGGTTTCGAACTGACGGAGCCAACCTGAGCCGAATTCCCTCCACGGCAGCGAGGCCGCGGCATCCCGTCGGATCTGCGTCTGCCGCCGCCGGGCGGCGAACGAGGTGTTCCACGGACGACGTAGTCGGAGGTGGGCGACCACAAGCGGGATGTGAAGCCTCGGACCGGCCTGCCCGGGTGATCAGAGCACGATTCCCCGTTCGTCGGCGGTCCACGGCGGCGTGACGAAGTTGTCCGACCATGCCCAGGTGCCGCCGAGTTCGATGGCGCTGTGACGGATCTCAGCGAGGAACGCGTTGAGTCGCGGCGCGTTGCAGGCGGCGAGGCGACGGTTGTCGAGCGGGGTGCTGCCGAGGCGGTGGCCGGGCGGGTTCCAGGGCAGCCAGATGTCGGTCGACAATCCCACGGTGACGACCACTGAGGGGTCGTCCTCGGGCCCGGCGCCAGCGTCGGTGACCAGGGTCACCGGCGGACGTCCCGGATAGTCGCGCAAGCCGACCCTGGCCGCCAACTCGGCCATGTCGGCGAACCAGCCCTCCTCGATTCCGGTGTCGGTGCCGTAGCAGAGGCGGCTCGCCGTCCGCACATGAGGCCACTTGTCGGGCACGAAGCCTTGCGGGAGCCAGTCGCCGGCGGCGGGGATCCGGTCTGGGTGGCGCCGTACGAAGCCGCCGATGAACCCATCCCGGGTCCGGTCATAGCCGGCCGTGTCGACCTGTTCGACGCGAAGGACGCCGTGCCGCTCCCCCGCCTCCAGCAGCACCTCCTGCCAGGCGAGCAGCGGCTCGGTGCCCAGGCGCCACGGGAAGTCGGCGTCCCAGAACAGCATTTCGAACGTGTCGTAGACGTTCCAGTTGTTCGGAACGGCACCGGTCGGACTGTCAGGGGCAGGCATCACTGAGCTCACGCAATCGATCACTGGTCCATCGGTGTATTCCAGACGCGTTCACAATAACCAGCTCGGTGAGCTGCGCGACGCCGCCCGCGCACAGCACCTCGGCGACCCGAGGCAGCCGACCTCGCCGGTGCAGAAAGCGCACCAACCCCGCCTCGTCCAACTCAGGTTCCGGGCTGTCGGGCTCCAGGTACAACACAGCCACCTTGTCGAATCCCGGCGGCGCCTCTTCGCGCGCACCGGTGCGGGAACTGGTTCCCCCGCGGCCATTGAGCTGGTCGATCGCTTCCGCAGCTCCCTGGCACACCTGGAACAGAACGTCGCCGCCGGCCAGCTTCGGCTGACCGACGACGACCTCACACTCCTCCAAGCGTGACCGGCGCCGGTGCCGTGTCCACCAGCGGCCGCCCCGAACGCCGCCCGCCGCCGAACACCTGTCAGCATTCGGTCCTCAGCAGCGGATCGGCCCGGGTGGTCGACGTGGCGGTCATCGCGGTGAGGGCCACCGCCACTCCGGAGCCGACCGCCGCCGAGCAGGGCCGGCCGGCGGCACACCGACGGTACGGCGGATACTTCGACTTGCAGCTCAGCCGGCTGCTCGGGGCACGCGTCGAGGCGGACCTCAGCCAGCCGTGGCACCGACCCGGCCCGGTGTACGGAGATCCGCGGCTGGCGCCCTACCGGCTGGGTCAGCGGGCCTTCCAAGCGGTGGTGCTCGACGCGTACAAGCGGCGGTGTGCCATCACCGGCGGCCGGATCCGCCCGGTGTTGCAGGCCGCGCACATCCGGCCGCTACCGGCCGGCGACGAACACCGGCTCGATCAGAGCACGATCCCCGTTCGTCGGCGGTCCATGGCGGGACGACGAACTGGTCCGACCAGCCCCAGCTGCCGCCGAGTTCGGTGGCACTGTGACGGATCTCGGCGAGAAAGGTGAGGCGTTGGGTGGGGGGTTCATCCGCACCGCTCACCGCCAAATGTCCCACACCCTGTCCGCCGAACCCCCAGGACGCGTTCTCCACCACCGACGACGCCCGGCGGCGTTCTGGCCGCTACGCCGTCGCGGGCGGCTCCGACACCACCGCCGAAATGGGGTTGGCGGCCGTCGTAGGGTGATCGGATGGTCTTCTTCGTTGTCTCGCCGCCGCCACCGACCCGGTAGCGACGTCGTTCCCTGACCCGGCTCCGACGCCTGTCCGAGCCCGGGTTCTTCAGTCGTACCCGGGCTCGGACGGCGACGACAACGGAGAAATCGCGTGAACAAGAACAGATCCCTGCCCGTGGGGCGGGGAATCCTCTACATCTTTGTGGCTGCGGTGGCCTGGGGCACCGGTGGTGCCGCAGCTGCCGTTCTCTACGACACCAGCGGCATGGGACCAGTCGCGGTGTCCTTCTGGCGATTCGCGGGCGGGGTTCTGCTGCTCGTCGCCGGTCACCTGCTGTTCCGCCGGCGGCCAGTCGCGGCATGCGCGCCCTGGCGAAACCGGTGGCGACAGGTAGTGATCACCGGGCTGGGGCTCGCCGTCTACCAGACGGCGTACTTCGCCGCGGTGGGATACGCGGGGCTCGCCGTGGCGACCGTGGTAACGCTCGGGGCCGGGCCGGTCCTCATCGCCCTCGGCTCTCGGGTCACGATGGGCGAGCGCCTCGACAGGGGCGGCGCGGTAACGGTCGGGACGGCGCTGCTCGGGCTGATCCTGCTGGTTGGTGGCGGGAGTGCCAGCACCGCATCGGCGCCCATGCTGGGGCTGGCCTGTGCGCTGCTGTCCGCCGCGGGTTACGCGGCCGTGACCGTGCTCAACCGCAGGACGGGGCGCGACGGCACCGACGGCGGCCCGCGGCTCATGGCACTCGGCGGATTCGCCGTCGGGATGGTGTGCCTGTTCCCGCTGGCCCTGCTCGAAGGACTACTACCCACCTCGGGTCACGCCGGTCAGGTCCTGGGCCTGCTCGCCTACCTCGGGATCGCACCCACCGCACTGGCGTACAGCCTGTTCTTTGCCGGGCTCGCCGTCGTGCGCGCGACCACCGCGTCGGTCATCGCGCTGATCGAGCCGGTCACCGCAGCCGTCATCGCGGTGCTGTGGCTCCACGAACGGCTGACGGTGACCGCCGCTGCCGGCTCGGCCGTGCTACTCGCCGCGGTGGTGGCGCTGACGTTGACCGAACGAAAGGCGCCCGCCGAGCCGCGGGTCGCGGCAGCCGAGACATCGAGGGGCCGCACCCCGGCACGCACTGGTGAGCGGGCAGGCGCAACCCTGCGGGGGTCCGCGAGCCAGTGACCGCACGGGGCGGCGTCGGTAGCGTCGCGGAGCGGCCGGCTGATGTATCACCGTCCCAGCCGGCCGCCCCGAACACCTGTCAGCATTCGGTCTTCAGCAGCGGATCGGCCCGGGTGGTCGACGTGGCGGTCATCGCGGGGAGGGCCACCGCCACCCCGGAGCCGACCGCCGCCGAGCAGGGCCGGCCGGCGGCACGTACGGCCTGCCAGGCCTGGTGCGGTGTCTGTCCGGTGCGGGCGATCTGTTCGACGATCTCGGCGGCCACGATGGGGGCGGCGAACGACGTGCCGCTGACCGTCGCGTACCCCGGGATCTTCGGCCCGGTGGGTTCGAATCGCAGGCCGTTGGCGTGGTACGTGGGCAGCGCCACGCCGGGCGCCCAGGCGGTGACCGTCTCCCCGAAGTTGGAGAACGACGCGGGGGTGGCGGTGCGTGACGCCGACGTCCACGGGTCGCCGTCCGGGTCGGTGGTGGCGTCCAGGGCCCCGACGCTGATCACGGCCGGGAACTCGGTCTGGAACGCGGCCGGATAGAACGGCACGTCGCTGCCCATGTTGCCGGCGGCGGCCACCACGACGGCCTGCTCGTGCCGGTCGACGGCCTCGGCCACCATCTCCAGGCCGAGCGGCACCATGTCGTCGCCGCCTCCGGTCGGGGACGCGCCGCAGGTCGGCGAGCCGAACGAGTTGACGATGGTCTGCGGCCACCGGTCGAGGTCGTTGGCGTTGCGCAGGGTGGTGGACATGCGTTTGGCGGCGGTGAAGTCGGTGGCGATGCCGGTGGGGCCGGTGACCCGGACGCCGAGGACGGTCGCGTCGGGGGCGATGGTGGCGAACATGCCGCTGATGGCGACCAGGTGGATCGCGAAGTAGAGGTCGGCGAGCCCGTCGCCGTCGCGGTCGGGCTGTTCGGTGTCGGCGGCGGTGAGCCGGGTGAGGTTCGACGGCAGCGTCGCCAGGCCGGCGTCGGGCACTCCGGTGTCGAACACGGCGACGGTGGTGCCGCCGCCCAGCCCGGCTCGGGGGATCCCGGGTCCGACGGTGGGTGCCGGCGCGCCGTTGGGCCACACCCCGAGCGGTCCGTTGCCGGAGCCGAGCAGGTAGTCCGGTGAGGCGGTCAGGCCGGCGGCACGCAGCCGGCGGGCCACTTTCACGACCGGCACCGCCTCGCCGTTGGTGGCGTGCACCGGTACGGAGACGACGCGCCAGATCGGCCCGTCGGGACCGGGATCGTCGGAACCACCAGTCGGCAGGCGTGCGGCGCCGGCTACCGAGCCCGGGTCGGCGGCCGGGTCCCAGGTGATGGTTTCGGGCGTACCGATGGTGAACGTGCCGGGGCCCATCTCGGTGGTCAGCGCGGCGGCGACCTGGGCCAGCGCGGTGGCGGTGGTGGTCGTCGGCGCGGGTCGCAGGATGATCCGGTCGGTGCGGTAGGCCAGCGGCATCGCGGGCGCGTCCATGCAGCGGGTGACGCTGCTGTTGTCGACGGTGGCGCCCGCGCCGAATCCGGCGACGAGTGCCTCGGCCACCGCCAGGGGTGTCGGTTTCGGCCCCGCCGGGCCGGCCACCGATGGTGGCGGCGGGACCGGCAGTGCCGCGACGGCCGGTGCGGCGGTGGCCGGCGAGGCGGTGGGGGCGAGGACCACCGACAGGACCAGGATGCCCGTGCCGAGCAGGGTGCGGCGGCGGTTGTCGCGCCGCCGGGAGGGGCGTGCCATCACGTGTCTCCGATCAGATCAGGAACCAGTCGGTGACAGGTGTGGTCGCCCCGCCGAGCAGTCGCAACCGGACCGGGCCGGCAGCACCGGCACCGCTGCCGGTGACGAACGCGAACCGGCCCAGCTCGTCGACGCCGGTCGAGGCGAGGGTCCCCGCACGGCTTTCGAGGATCACCTCGACCGGGTCACCGGCGAGGATCTGCCCGGCCAGCCGTCCCGGCTCCGGCACCAGTTCCAGGGCCACCGCGCCGTCGCCGGTGGCGAACTCCCGCCGCGCGTCGTCGCCGTCGCCCCGCATGCCGGCCGGTTCCGCGGTGACCTGCTCCAGCAGGGTCACCAGCGCGGAATCCAGATCCCGCAGGACGCGCAGCTGCACGGCCCGGTCGACGAGACCGTCCGGCAGCGGATCGGGACTCAACGCCCGCCCGAGCGCGTCCAGCAGGCGGGCCTGCGCCGCCGACGGCTGGTCACCCTCCGCGTTCATCGGTCCACCTCCTCGGTCGTACGTCGCCAGCGACCGCACCTGTCGACAGCAGGACCCGGCCGGCGGCGCGGAGATACCTGGCGCGGGGATACGTCGGTCATGGTTCGAATCCTGCCGGCAGCCGGGCGCGGAGTTGATCGAGGCAGCGTCGCCGGGTGGGGCCGAGGGATCCGCGGGGTCGGCCCAGGGTGGCGGCGATCTCGTCGTAGCTCAGCGGCGGGTCGGCCAGCACCAGCCGGAGCAGTTGCCGGCATTCGGGGCCGAGGGTGGCGAAGGCCAGCCGCAGGATCACGTCCCGCTCGTCGCGCAGCAGCCGCGCGTCGGCGGCGCCGTCGGGTGCGTCTCCCGGTGCGGGGCGGTCCTCGATCGGGGTGAGCGTCGGGATCTCCCGTCGACGGGTGATCAGCCGCCGGGCCTCGTTGCGGACGATGACGCACAGCCAGGCGCCGAGCGCGCCCGGGTCGCGGAGCTGGTCGGCCCGGTCGAGCAGGCGCAGCCACGCTGTCTGGACGAGGTCTTCGGCGGTCTGCTGGTCCAGGCCGAACGAGCGGGCCACGGCGTACATGCGGGGAGTGTGCCGGTGGACGAGGATCGTCCAGGCATGGTCGGAGCCGCTGTGGCCGAGCGCGGCGAGCAGTTCGCTGTCGGACAGGTCCGCCGCGGGTTCCGTCGTCATCGGAGTCCGCCGTCCCCGGGTCAACCGCGACCCGGATGGGCGCCGCCGGAGCCAGTATCGCCGAGGCCAGCGCTACCGAATCCAGCGCGGCCCGGTTCGGCGCCGCCGACGCCGGCGATGCGGGCGTTGCCGGGCCCGGCGCTGCCGAAGCAGCCCAGGGCGGCGGCGACAAGCGCACCGGGGTCGTCGCGGTCCCAGCCGGCCGACACCTCGGCCAGTGCCGCGGCGGGGGTGGC
Organism: Plantactinospora sp. GCM10030261; assembly: GCF_042666615.1. Classification (NCBI taxonomy): domain Bacteria; kingdom Bacillati; phylum Actinomycetota; class Actinomycetes; order Micromonosporales; family Micromonosporaceae; genus Plantactinospora; species Plantactinospora sp. GCM10030261. Next base: position 47,802 of record NZ_JBHTDD010000019.1, on the reverse strand, counting down.
GCCGGCGACGAGGTGTTCGTGCAGGGCGGTCATCGTGGCGCTGGTGGCGGTGGAGTCGGGCAGCGGGCAGCGGGCCGCGACGAGGGACCGGGTGCCGTGCCGCAGCAGCACCGTGGACAGTCCGATCAGTTGGTCACCGACCCGCATCCCGACTCCCGTGTCGCAGCCGGAGAGGACGACGAGCGGTGGTGTCCGCCCGATCCGCTCCAGGTCGTAGAGGTACAGGGGCCCATCAAACAGCAGCAGCGACGACCACAGGGCGTTGTCGTCGCGAATGTGACCGTGGCAGGCGATGTGGGCCAGCGTGGCGTCCGCCATGGCGGTCATCGTCGCGGCGCCGGTGGCGGCGGGCCCGGTGAGCACTGTCGCACCGGGATGGCAGCGGGCCACCGCCGCCGCCTCGGCGTCGGCCGTGGCCAGTCCGGGTCCGGCGACCACCAGCGCGACGTCGGCTCCGCCGGGACCCGGCCGGCCCCGGCCGGCCCCGGTTGTCCGGGGGCGGTTGCCGGCCGTGACAGCGTCGTGCCACCAGGTCGCCGAGGGCGCGACCGCGACGGGTCGGCCGGCCAGCGACGGAAGGAGCTGCCAGGCGGCGGCGTGCAGCGCCGGGGGCACCACCAGCACCACCGGTCCGTCGCCGGTGAGCAGCGGCGCCAGCATCCGGTCGAGTACGCCGACCGCGCGCCGGAGCCGGTAGAGCCGGGCAGCCCGGCCGGCACCGGCGGGCGCGGCAGCGGCGGGGCCGGTGGGCAGGGCAGCGGACCGGCCGGTAGGCACCGCAGCGGACCGGCCGGTGGACACGGCAGCGGCGGAGCCGGCGGACCGGGCAACGGACCGGCCGGTGGGCTGGCCGGCGGGTCCGCCGGTGGCGCCGAGCAGTGAACGCAACGCCGACATTCCGGTCGCGGCGGCGTCCCGGGCGGCCTGGCCGGGTCCCAGGTCGGCCAGCCGGGCACCGGCCCGACCGCCGGTGACGGCGACGCCGACCAGCCGGCCGTCGATCTCGGCGAGCGCGACGAGGGTGCCGCCGGCCAGCGCCGCCGACAGCGCGTCGACACCGACGGGGGTACGGCGGTGACCGTGTTGATCGGGGCGCCGCCGACCGCCGGTGGACGGTCGAGGGCCGGCCATCCGCAGCCGGGCCCGCTGGATGGCGCGTTCCAGGTCACGCTGCCGGTGCAGCAGGTCGACCGTGTCCCGGCCGTCGGCCTCGGCCGCACGGATCTGCGCCACGGTCGCCCGCAGCTCGGCGACCCTGCCGGCCACCCCGTCACCGTCCGGCGGCCGGGCGGCGGGCCGGGTCGCACCGGCCGCCCGGATCCGCTCCATCCAGTCCAGCACCACCGGTGCCGACCCGTCCCGCATCGCCAGCCGCAGACCGAGGGCGGCGAGTTGGTCGGCGTGCACCGCCACGGCGGCCTGGGCGTCCGGGGCGGCGATGGTGGCCCGGTGCCGGCGCAGGTCGGCCAGCCCGGCCCGCACCTGCCGGGCGGCCGACGTGTCGTCGCCACCGGCCGCGGTGCAGACCGCCATCGCGTACCGGGCCTGCATGCGTACCTCGAACACCCCCAGCCGCGCGGCGTGCCGCACGCACGCCTCGGACAGCTCCCCGGCCAGCCCGATGTCGCCGGCTTCGACGGCCGCGACGGCGGCCAGGGCCAGCGCCGTCGCGGCGGCGCGGGCGTTGCCGGCCGCGGCGAACTCGGCGGCCAGGGCCCGCAACTCGGCGACGTCGCCGCTGTCGCCGGCGCGGACGAGTTCCAGCCGGGCCGTGCGTTCCCAGGCTGTCGCGCCGTGGTCGGCGAACATCGACCGGGCCCGGTACGCGTAGCCGGCGGCGGTGGCCCGGTCCCCGTCGAGCAGGTACGCGCGGGCGCACACCAGCCACGCCAGCGCCACATGCCACCGGTTGCCGGCCGCGGCGAGCCGCTCCGCGACGTCCCGCGCCGCCTCGGCCGCCAGGCCGGACAGCCCGGCGGCGAGCAGCACCTCGGCCCGGTCCACCTCGACCTCCGGCGCGGAGTGGCCCAGCTCGCGGAACCGGTCGACGGCCTCGTCCAGGTGCCGCAGCGCCGCCGGCAGGTCACCGGAGTTGGCGTACGCCCAGCCGAGGCCGTGCACGGTCTGCGCGTGCCCGTAGCCGTTGCCCTCGGCGGTGAACAGCCGGCCCGCCTCGGTCAGGTCGGCGATCGCGGCGGCGCCGTCACCGAGTTGGGTGCGGATCACGCCCCGGTTCATCAGCACCAGCGCGATGTCGACCCGAGCGTCGAGGTCACGCAGCGTCGGCAGCGCCTGTTCGTAGCCGGCCAGGGCCGCGTACGGGTGCCCGATGCGCTGTTCCAGGGCGGCCCGCTGCAACTGGCCGTACGCCTGGACGCGGGCCGACCCGAGCCGGTGCACCTGGTCCAGGGCGGCCAGTGCCGCGGCGGTGCGGCCGGTGAACGCGTACACCCCGGCCAGGCCCAGGTGCGCGTCGGCGGCCAGTTCCCGATCGTCGGCGGCGGTCGCCGCCTCGATCGCCGAGGTCAGGTCCGTCTCGGCCAGTTCCATCATGCCCAGCGCCCGGCGGGCCCGGCCGAGGACGGCCAGCGCCGCGCTGAGCGTGGCCGGATCACCGGCGTCCCGCGCCCGGCGCACCACCCGGTCGGCGGCCTGGGCGACCTGACCCGGGTCGCGGTGCAGCGCCGCGCGCAGTTCGGCCACCTCGTCGCGTGGCTCCATTGTCGGATCGTAGAGACATCGATGTATCCACGGCAGTCCTTGCGGGTCATGAGGGTGCGCCAACCCGGGCGCACCGTGGTGAAGGAGTACCACTCATGTCCATGACCATGTCCCGCGTGGTCCGCACGCTCGCCGTCGCCGCCGCTGCCGGCCTGGCCGCCGTCGCGTCGCTGACCGTCGCCAGCCCGGCCCAGGCGGCCTCAGGCGACCACTGCGCGATCAACCTGTCGGAGCCGGGCACGATGCGCTGCTTCGAGACGTTCGAGGACGCCAAGCGGTTCGCCGAGAGCCTCGGCGAGCGGTTCGGCCCCGGCAAGGGTGAGGCGGCCCTCTCCCCGGGTGCGGCCCGGACCGACGCCCGAGCGGCGGTCGCGCTGGTGCTGTATGGCATCGAGTACGACTGGACGCTGTGGAACCCGGGCGGCGGCAGTCGCTGGGTGTATGGCTTCGGCGCCTGCACGACGCCCACCACAAACGTCGACGGAGAGATCAGCGACTGGGGCGTCTACGGGTTCGACCAGCGGATCTCGTCGTTCCAGACGTTCAACAACTGCTGGGCCAAGCACTACGACCTGGTCGGCTTCGGTGGTCTGGCCGTTGGCTACCAGGGCTCTCAACTGATCATCAACGCCGCGTTGAACAACGACACGAGTTCCGAGCGCTGGTCCTGACACCCGCACCACCGCCGGGTGGTGGCGATACCGCCACCACCCGGCGCCACGCGGTTGCCCGGTCAGTTGCCGGACGCCGCCGGCTCCGACGGGGTCTGGCCGTTCTTGACGTACGTCGGGTGCAGGTGCACCGCCTTCGCCTCCCGGCGCTTCCTGCCGGCCCGCAGGTTGAGCACCTCCACGAAGACGGAGAAGGCGATCGGGCCGTACACGTAGCCCTTCGGGATGTGCTGGTCGAAGCCCTCGGCGATCAGGCTGCCACCGATGAGCAGCAGGAACGACAGGGCCAGCATCTTGACCGTCGGGTGCCTGTTGACGAACGCGCTGATGGCGCCGGCCGACACCAGCATGACCACCATCGCGACGACGACCGCCGCCACCATGATGAACAGCTGGTCGACCATGCCGACGGCGGTGATCACCGAGTCCAGCGAGAAGACGATGTCGAGAATGAGGATCTGGACGATGACCGCACCGAACGAGGCGGCCTTGCCCGACCTGGCGTGCTCCTCCCCCTCCAGGTGCTCGTGAATCTCGTAGGTCGCCTTACCCAGCAGGAACAGACCGCCCAGCAGCAGGATCAGGTCCCGCCCGGAGATCTCCTGACCGAGCACCGTGAACAGCGGCGCGGTCAACCCGATCACCCAGGACAGCGACGCCAGCAGGATCAGCCGGGTGACCAGGGCCAGCGACAGCCCGATGGTGCGGGCTCTGGCCTGCTGGTGTTCCGGCAGCCGGCCGGCCAGAATCGAGATGAACACGACGTTGTCGATGCCTAGGACGATCTCCAGCAGGAGCAGGGTCGCGAACGCGATCCACAGCTCGGGACTGGCCAGAAACTCCATCTCACTCCTCGGCTCTCGGCGACCACCCGCCGGATCAGCATCCGGACCGTCGGCGATCACTCATGCCGGAGCATTGTGCCCGCTCAGGTGCCCCTCCGCCGCCTCGGCGGCTGAGCCGAGGCACAGCGGGTCCGGCGGCCGCCCCTCAGGTGTTCTCCCCGTCGACCGGACGGCCGCCGAACCTCCAGTTGTGCACCTCGATGTCGGCGTACCGGTCGGCGGTCAGGACGGCCCGGGCCGCGTCCGGGTCGGCCGCCCGGACCAGCGCGGCGGTGCCGAGCCAGCCGGCGCCGTCGTCGGACAGCAGGGGCCCGTACGCGATCAGGTCGTGCCGGTCCGTCGGCGGGTCGAGGTCGGTGGGTTCTGTCTCGCCGAAGCCGAGCACCAGGTAGCGGTTGCCGCCGGTGCGGCCGCCGGGGAAGTCCCACATGGTGCGGCCCAGCAGGTTGCGCCAGCGGCGCAGCAGCACGTCCCGGTAGCCGCCGGCCTGGTAGGTCGGCTCGTCGAAGGCGAACGCCCGGGCCGCGGCGGGGTCGGGCAGGTCGAGGATGTGCACGCTGCCGGTGGGCGTCTCGTCGGCGGTGAACGTCGGGCCGCGGGCGATCATCTGCGCGGCGTACCGGTCCATGTAGGTCCAGTGGTCGGCGAGCAGCTTCTCGCGCAGCGGCAGCGAGGCGGGCCGGTCACGGTGGTAACAGAAGAACTCCATCCCGGGATCCTGACCGCCGGCCCGGCGACGCCGGCACCCGGGGTGCCCGGACGGCGAGAGGGCCCGCACCCCGCGTACCGCGGGATACGGGCCCGTCGCGGCCGGTCTACGTGTTGTTGGCCAGCGCGATCAGCCGGCTGCGGTCGCCGTTGAAGTAGTTGCGGTCGACGTCGCCGCTGATGCCGGAGACCCGGCCGGTCGCGGTGTACTGCCAGAAGCTCCAGAACGGGGCGCCGGCGGGAAGGGTGCCGGGGGAACTGGCCCACCGGGCGATCCACAGCGGGTGGTTGGCCCACGGGCCGCTCCAGTTGCCGGTGCAACTGGTCCACCAGCTGGTGGTGGTGTAGATGACGGCGTACCGGCCGGTGCGGGAGCGGTAGGTGTTGAGGAAGTCGGAGATCCAGCTGCGCATCGACGCCTGGCTCAGCCCGTAGCAGGTGGCGCCGTACGGGTTGAACTCGATGTCGAGGGCGGCGGGCAGGGTCCGGCTGTCGGCGGACCAGGCCCCGCCGTTGCTGGCGAGGAAGTTCGCCTGGGTGGCGCCGCTGGACCGGTCCGGCAACGCGAAGTGGTACGCCCCGCGGATGACGCCGGCGTTGTAGGCGCCGACGTAGTTGGTGCCGAACCGGGGGTCCTTGTAGGTGGTGCCTTCGGTGGCCTTGATGTAGGCGAACTGGATGCCGGCGTTACGGACGCTGGTCCAGTTGATCGACCCCTGGTAGTGGGAGACGTCGACGCCGGGGGTGGTGGCGGCCTGCGCCGGGGTCGCCGTGAGGCCGACCAGCGTGGCCGCGGTGGCGGCGGCGGCGAGGGTCGCGGCGAGCAGCCGGCGGGCGAGACGGGGGCGGTGAACGTGGGTCATGGTCCTCTCCGGGGGTGAGAGAGACGAAACAATTGACCGCCATCATTGTAACTTTCCATCCATGATCACAAGACATCAGGAGTTTTTCTTCTCCGCAGCCTGCGCCGCTCCGCCGGTGCCACCGCGGGCACCGGCCCGAGATGACGCAACTTGTCGGGGTTCACCACCGACCGGATCGCCCGCACCACGCCGTCGACGACATCCAACGCGACCACGCCGACCACCTGCCCTCCCGCGGCGTACAACACGACACCCGGGCCACCGTTGACCCAGGCCGGCCGGGACGCGGCGGCGAACCTGCCGCCCTGGCGCAGCCCTCCGATGAGCAGCCGAGCCACCCGCCGGCGGCCGACCAGCGGCTGCCCGATCGCCTTGGCCTTTCCGCCGCCGTCGCCGTAGAGCACCACGTCGGGGGCGAGCAGGTCGAGCAGCGCATCCAGGTCGCCACCGGACGCGGCGGCCAGGAACCTGCGGACCAGCCGCTCACCCTCCGCCCGCCGCTGCGGGGCCGGCGCACTGTCCGACACCGGCGCGCCGGCGGTGACGCGCTGCCGGGCCCGGGCGAAGATCTGCCGGCAGTTCACCTCGGTCTTGCCGACGAGCCGGGCCACGTCCGGGTAGCCGTAGCCGAACACCTCGCGCAGCATGAACACCGCCCGCTCGACCGGCGACAGCGCCTCCAGCAGCACCAGGAACGCCATCGACAGCGAGTCGGCCAGCTCGGCCTGCTCGGCCGGACCCGGCCGCTCGACGGGTAGCACGACCGGCTCGGGCAACCAGTCCCCCACGTACGTCTCCCGCCGTACCCGCGCCGACCGCAGGTGGTTGATGCCGAGCCTCGTTACCGCCGTCGTCAGGTACGCCTTCCGGTTCCCGATCGTGGTGCCCGCCCGGCGCGCCCGGGTCAGGCCGAGGAACGCCTCCTGCACGATGTCCTCGGCGTCGCCCACCGACCCGGTCATCCCGTACGCGATGGAGAACAGCAACGGCCGGTACTCGACCGCGCTGGCCGTGTCCGTCGACCATGCCACGGAAATGATCTCCCTTCAGCGGTCCCCGGGGCCGCCGCCGGTGCGGCTCCGCACCGGCGGCGGCCCGCTGTCGACTACTCGAACATGCCCGGCTGGTAGGACCCGGCGGGCTGCTGGACGGTGACGTTCAGCCGGTTCGCCAGGTTGATCAGGGCGATGGTCAGTACCAGGGCGGCGAGCTGGTCCTCGTCGTAGTGCTTGGCGGCGCTCGCCCACACCTCGTCCGGGACGCCGCCGGCCGCGTCGGCGATCCGGGTGGCCTGCTCCGCCAGCTCCAGGGCGGCCCGCTCGGCCTCGGTGAACACCGTGGCCTCCCGCCAGGTCGCGACCAGGTTGAGTCGCTGCTGGGTCTCCCCGGCATGGGCGGCGTCCTTGGTGTGCATGTCGACGCAGAACCCGCAGCCGTTGATCTGGCTGGCGCGAAGCTGCACAAGTTCCCGGGTCGCGTTCGGCAACGTCGAGTCGCGCACAGCCCGACCGGCCGCGATGAGGTGCTTCATTGACTTGGCGGCGACCGGGTTCTCCATGAGGTTCAGTCGGGCGTCCATGGTGACTCCTTAGCTGTGGGTGATGCCTACACCCCTTGAAGACACAGCGGCCCGACACCGTGTGACGGCCACCCGTGTGACGCCCGTCCCACCACCTCAGGCGGGATCGACAAGCAACACCTGCCGCATGCGGTCACCGAGCCAGCGCCGGAACGACCCGGGCGACCATCCACACCGCAGCACCAGCGAGCCGTAGTGCGCCGGATCGTTGTAGAACCACAGCTCGTCGATCGAGCGCTCCACGTCGGCGCCCTGGCGCAGCGGCTCCGGGAAGGTGCGCAGCCGCTCCACCACCATGCCGGCGCCGATCCGGCGGTTGCGCAGCAGGGTCTCCCACGTCTGCGCCACCTCGGGAGAACCGTCGGCCGCCCGCCGCACCGCCTCGAAGACGCCTGCCGCGCGTTCACCGATCAGGGTGCACACCTGCGCGTACGCGTCCAGGACGGCAGCCTGGTCCGGCGCCTCCCAGACCGGCCGGTACCAGGGCCGCTGGGCCACCGGAACCGGCTCGTCGTCCCCGGCCAGGGCCTCGTCGAGGACCTGACGCAGCAGCGCCGCCTTCGAACCGAACGCCGCCGCCGCCGTGGGCCGGGCCACGCCGGCCTCCGCCGCCACGTCGGCGAGCGAGGTCGCCGCGTAACCGCGCGCGACGAACAGCTCGGTCGCCGCGGCGACCACCAGCCGCCGCGTCCGCTGGGCGCTCTCGGCACGCACCCGGGAGTGGTACGGGCGGGTCGTCTTTCCGTCCTTGACTTCGCTCATGTCGGTGTCATACTACCCACATATTCATCAGACAAGGGCTATCGAATAGTTGCGTGGCCAGTGAAGGCACCCGGATCCCGAGGAGTGACCGTGACCGCCCACCCCTACCTGCTCCGCCCCGACGAGGGCGACGCCCACTGGTTTCTCGGCAGCCTGGTCACCGTCAAGGCCACCGGCGCGCAGACCGCGGGACGGCTGACCGTCGTCGAGTTCGTCAACCCGCCCGGCTTCGCGCCACCCCTGCACCGCCACCAACGCGAGGACGAGATGTTCTACGTCCTCGCCGGCACCGCCCGGTTCCACTGCGCGGGCGAGACCCTCGACGCCGGGCCGGGCGACTTCGTGCTGCTGCCCGTCGGCGTGCCGCACACCTTCCGGGTCGGCGCCGACGAGCCGCTGCGCGTCCTGCAGATCACCACGCCGGCCGGATTCGAGCAGTTCGCCGCCGAGGCCGGCGTCCCGGCACTCGAACGGCGGCTACCCGACCCGCAGCCGCTGGACCCGGCGGCACTCGGACACGCCGCCGCCCGCAACGGCATCGAACTGCTGGGACCACCACCCGCCCCGTGACGGGACGCCACCCGCCCGAATTTGGGGCGCCGGTCAGCGTCGAACCCACCCACCAGCCGATCCGTCCCCCACACGCTCCGGGCACGGTCGGCGTTGAGCGCACCGCCCACCGATCCGTCCCTCGCCACCACGGCGAAGCGCACGAACGTGCCCGCCGCCAATCCGCACCCCGAAAGGTGTCCCATGTCGACTCCGCCGCCCCGACGACCCAACCCACCCGCCCCCCACGACCCCGAGCAGCGCCGCGCCCGCCGGCACCGCCCACCCTCGCCCCGTCCAGCCACCGCGGCCGCTCTCACGGTGGCGGTCTCGGTCCTGCTCACCGCCTCGGCGTGCGGGTCACCCACGACCACCTCGGACGACGCCAAGCCGGCCGCGGCCGACCCCACCACTGGCGACGCCAGCCCGGCGGCCCCGATCGACGCCTGCGCGCTGCTGACCGAGCCCGAGGTCACGCAGGTGATCGGCGCGCACCGCACCGACGGCCGGCCCGGCGACGCGCGGACGGTCGCGTCCTGCGAGTGGGAGAACCCGGACACCGCCCACTCGATCAGCCTGTCGGTGAACCTCGCGGGCACGGCCGCGAACGGGACGCTACCGACGGAGGAACCGGGCTTCGAGTCGCGGCCGGGACCCGACGGCATCCGCTTCTCCAGCGGCGGCGCGGCACAGTTCGTCCTGGGCGACCGCGTCGCCGACATCCAGGTCGTGTCCGGCGCGGCCGGCCGGGCCGACGAGACCACCGCCGTACGCCTGATCGGGCAGGTCCGCAGCCGGTTCTGAGCCGGTCCGATCGGCCTCCCGGGGGGCCTGTCGCGACGAAGATCGCGCCAATGGGCTCAGCGGGCGGTCACACAACCCTCGACCGCCCGCCAGCCATGGGGCGCCGAGCACCGGGATTCGCCAATTATCCTCTGTGGATGCCGTCAGCGAAGCCGCTCGGGCTGCTCCTTGGGGCGGCACCGCTCGCCGTCGTGGGCACGCTGTTCGGATCGCCCTGGGCGACCGGCGCCGGCGGCATCGTTGTCCTGGGCGGTCTCGCTCTCCATCCCGCAGTGACCGATCCGGCCGTTTCCCGATCGACACGCCTGCTGCTGCGAGGATGTCTGCTCCTGCTCGCCCTCGCGGGCATTGTGACCTTGTGGGGGTGGGTGGCCTCGCCCTTCGACGGCACACCGGCCGACGATGGGTTGACCGCGCTGGTGATCGACCCGGGTTGGCGGCGGACGCAGTTCCTGCGACAGCTGGCCGTGGCTGGATGCCTCTTCCTGGCCTGCGTCTGCCTGGGCGTCGCCATTGGCAGGTTGCCGAGGGAGGGGTTACGTCGGTTCGGCCGGGCCGCGCCGACCGTTGGCGTGTGCACGCTTGTCGCGGTGATGTTCATCGCCCTTCTCCCGACGGAGTTGACCGCCATGCTCGGCTCGGTCACCAGTACGGTCGTGGCGGCGGGGATATTGCTCGGCGGGTGTGCCTGGGTCGTGCGCCGCGCGGCCCGGCGCCATGGCACCGCCGCCCCGATCGCCGTGGTGGGCGCCACGGTGCTGGCCGTACCCGCCTGGCTCGTGATTGACCACGTCCTGCGGAGCTGGCCGGAGCGGCGCGACAACGACGACCGCTACGTGACGACTTTCGTGGTGTCCGGGGTCGTCGATGCCGGGGCCGACATCGACACCGCCATGGCCGTCGCAGCACTGCTGCTCGGATCCGCCCTGACCGTGCTGGCCTGCGTAAGGCTCGGCACTGCCGACCGCGAAACAAGCTGAAGCCCGGATCGGGGTCAGGCTCGCGGGTCGGGGTCGCCCTCGAAGCAGCGCAGCCAGGTGGTCAGCAGCGCTTCGAGCTGCGCGGCCTCGGCCGGGGCGAGGCCGTCGAGCAACCGCCGTTCGTTGCGCATGTGTTCGGTGAACGCCGCGTCGATGAGATCCCGGCCGGCCTCGGTGAGGGCGACGACGCGACCCCGGCCGTCGGTCGTGCTGGGGCGACGGGTGACCAGCCCGTCGCGTTCCAGCCGGTCCAACCGCTTCGTCATGGCGCCGGTGGTGACCATGGTGTGCGCGGCCAGTTCGCCGGGCGCCCGCTCGTACGGCTCGCCGGCCCGGCGCAGGGTGGCGAGGACGTCGAACTCCCCCTCGCCGAGCCCGTACCGGCGGTAGACGACCTGGAGCTGCTCGGTCAGGTGACCGGCGAGCCGGTGCAGCCGGCCGATGACGCCCTGGGGGCCGACATCGAGGTCCGGTCGTTCGCGGGCCCACGCCCGCTGGATGCGGGCGACGTGATCGAGGTAATCCACCATGACCACAAATATAGCTTCCCCGGAAGCTATATTGGCTTCCATGGAAGCTACTTTCCGGTGGGTGCTCGTCACCGCCCTCGCGCCGGTCACCTGGGGGGCCACCTACTACGTCACCCACCAGTTCCTGCCGGCCGACCACCCGCTGTACGGCGCCGTCATCCGAGCACTCCCCGCCGGGCTGCTACTGCTCCTCGTCCGCCGCAGGCGCCCGCACGGGTCATGGTGGTGGCGATCGCTGATCCTCGGCACCCTCAACATGGGCGCCTTCTTCGCCCTGGTCTACCTGGCTGCCCAGCGGCTCCCCACCAGCATCGCGGCGACCATCATGGCCACCTCCCCGGTGGTGATGATGCTGTTCGCCTGGGCCGCCCTGACCACCCGCCCCCGGGTCGCGCAGCTCGTCGGCGCCGCGACCGGCATCGCCGGCGTCTCGCTCATGCTGCTCGACGGCACCGGCGGCGTCGACGCCGTCGGGGTGACCGCCTCCCTCACCGCGATGCTGCTGTCCTCCCTCGGCTACGTGCTGGCCAAGAAGTGGAGCGGGGACGTCGACGTGTTCTCGCTGACCGCGTGGCAGCTCGTCGCCGGCGGGACCGTCCTCGTCCCGGTCGCGATCGTCGTCGAGGGCCGGCCCCCGCACCTCGACGGAGCCGCGATCGTCGCGTTCGGCTTCGTCAGCGTCATCGCCACCGCCCTCGCCTTCGCCGCCTGGTTCACCGGCCTGCGCCACCTCGACGCCGGAGCCGTCGGACTGGTGGGCCTGCTCAACCCCGTCACCGGGGTGCTGCTCGGCACCGTGGTCGCGGGTGAGACGCTCGCCGCCCACCAGGTCGGCGGCCTGAGCCTGGTCCTCCTCGGCATCCTGCTCGGCCAGCCGGCCCTGGCCCGCCTGGTCGCCCGGGTCCGCCGGCCACGCGCCGCCCCGCACCATCCCGCCGCCGACCCTCAGCCCCCGGCCGCATCACCACCACGGATGGCCAGATAGCCGCCGTAGCCCGCCTCCAACGCACCCAACACCATGAGCACCACACCGACCTTCGTCAGGGTGAACACCGGCGTCTGCACGTCACCGGTGAACAGCCACAGAACCAGGCCCAACACGAACATCCCCGTCCCGGTGAGCAGATACCCGCGTGCCCGGTCCATCCTGATTATTCCTTCCGCCGCCGGAGTCGACCGATGAGGTCCACCGTCCGTCGACCGTATCGACCGGTGCCGCGCGCCACGTCCGGCCGCGGACCGACCTTCGCGTCCCCCGAAGGATGGAGGCGGATCAGGGGAAGTCGTCCGGGCCGACACCGGGCAGCGCCGCCAACAGCTGCCCGGCCAGCCGGCGGACCGTCCCGTCGTCCTCCTGGCGCGCCAGCGGAAGCAGCACCTCACGGGTGCCAGCGTGCGTCCCGTAGTGCCGGGCCAACGCCAGCAACGCGGTACGCCGGATCTCCCAGTCCGCGTCGTCGGCCAACCGCACCAGCAGCTCCCGGGTCCCCTCCCGGCCGGACAGCGTGACCGCCAACTGGTCGGTGATCCGGCGCCGCACCTCCAGATCCGGATCGTCACGGACCCGCCCCACCAGCAGCGACCACACCTCCGGAACGGCGCCGAAATGCTCACCCAACGCGGCGGCGATGCGGGCCCGGATCGCCGGATCCTCGTCAGCCAGCCGGCGCATCAGCCGCTGCATCACCGGCATGGACGCCGCGTCCTGCTCCGTCAGGCACCGCACCGCCGCGTCGAGCACCGCCGGATCGGTATCCGACTCGACACGCTCCAGCAGCACGTCGGTCACCACCTCCGGGCTCCCGTACGCGCACAGGGTCTGCACCGCCGCCAACCGGATGCCGGCGTAACTGTCCCGACGGGCCCGTCGGGACAGCGTCTCCACCAGCACCGCCTTGCCGTCGCGGGCCACCGCGTCGGCGGCCGCGCGCAACACGTTCGGATCGGGATCGTGCCGGACCTGCTCGGCCAGGCACTCCCGCACCTCGTCGTCCAACGGCCCATCCGAACCGGCCAGGCTGCGGGTGATCCGCAACCGCACGATCGCGTCCCGTTCCCGCGCGGCCCGGCTGATGAGCAGATCGCGGGTGGCCTGCCCGAGCAACGGCCGGCCGGTGACCAGGTCGACCGCGGCGAGCCGGACGCTCGCCGTCGGATCCTGCCGGGCCCGCTCCAGCAACAGGTCCCCCGTGCGGTGGTCCGAGTAGGTCTCGGCCAACGCCCGCACCGCGGCCAACCGCACCGTGGCGTCCTCGTCGGTGCGCGCCGCCTGCGCCGCCACCGACCAGGCGGCGTCGTCGGCGCGGTGCCGACCGATCAACGTGGTCACCGCCGCGGCCCGCACCGAGGCGTCCTCGTCCCGCTCGATCCGGTCCACCAACCGGTCCCGGCAGCGCCCGTCCGGGTCCGGGAGCAGGCGCTGCACCGCGGCCGTCCGCACCAGCGCCGAGGAGTCCGAGGCGGCAAGCGTCAGCAGCAGGTCCGTCTCCTGCCCGCCGGCGCGGTCGGACAGCAGCCGGGTCACCAGGCAGCGCCGCACCTCGTCCGGGGCATCGCCGGCCACCCTGGCCAACGCCCGGTTGCGGGCCGGCTCCGCCTGCTCGGGCAACGCCAGCAGGCTGTCCAGCGCGCACTGCACCACGCCGGGGTCGCTGTCCGTGGCCACCAGCCGCTGCAGCGCCCCGGGTACGTCCGGCGCCTCGACGCCGTGCGCGACAAGCGCCGCCGTCGCGGCCCGCCGTACCGCGGTGTCCCGGTCCTGCGCGGCCCGCTCCAGCAGCAGCCGCCGCACCTGCGGCGACAGGTCGGTACGGGCGCCGAGCGACTGCACGGCCAACGCGCGTACCCCCGGATCGGGTGAGCCGGCGACCTCGATCAGCACGTCGACGAGATCCGGGTCGCCGCCGTAGTGGGTGACGAGGGCCCGGACCGCGGCCTGCCGAACGGCGGTCGACCCGTCCGCCCGCGCCTGGTCGGCCAGCAGGACCCGGTAGTGGCTGCGGCTCGGATCGCTGGTGTCCCGGCCAGCCGCCTCGGCCAACCCGGCGACCAGGGTGAGCCGGGCCTGCCGTTCCCGACGCTGCCCGAGTTCGTGGATGAGCAACTCCTCCAGGCGGTCCGGGACGGTCGACAGCACCACGGCCGCCCGGGTGGCGAACGCCGAACCGGAGCGCCAACTGGTCCGCACCCCGCGGCGGCGGAACCAGCGCAGGAAGCTCGCCCGGCCGGGCCACTGCGGACCCAGCGTCCGCAGGCAGGACAGCAACTCCTGCTCGGTGAGTTCCACCAGGTTCGGATCCTCCGCGGAGATGCCGTGCTCGACCAGCAGCACCACCTCGCGCAACACCGCCTCGCCGGCGCTGACCAACTCGGCCGGCTGCGGCGCCTCCGCCACGCACTGCGCGGCCAACACCAGGTTCCACGGCGGACTGGCCAGCTCCAGCGGCGGCCAGGGCCGGTTGATCTCGGTGGCGAGCAGGGCGACCAGGTCGTTGGCGGCCCGGGCCGGCAGCGCGCCGGCGATCAGCCGGAGCACCTCCCGCCAGGACGGATCGGCCCAGTGCTCGCGGAACAGCGTACGCAGCCGCTCGATGCCCCAGGCCCGCGGATCATGCTCGAATCTGTCCACGATCTCCTCGGCACAGAAGTACTCCAGAAACGAACGGTGGACGAACCCGAACAACCTCAGCCCGTACCGCTCCAGGATGAAATTCCGCTGCCGCAGATTGTCGATCATGGAGTCCGCCATGCGGTACGCCCGACCGGCATCGAAGCGGTAGAACTCCACCAGGTGGTCCCGGAAGATCAGCGCCAATTCGTTGAGGTCAATATAGTTCCTGGCCGGGCCGTGTTCCCGCCCGTGCATCCAGAACGCCAGGTGCCGCAGCAGCCGCAGCCTCGCCTGCGGGTCCAACGGCGGCACGTCGCCATGGCTGTCCCGCAGTTGCTTCGTCACGTCCCACTCGGAGATCAGCACATCGGTGACGTGGGCGAACAGCCGACGCCGGTTGCGCGGCAACGGATGGTCCCGGCCGACGATCGCCATCAGCATCAGCAACAGCGGATTGCCGGCGATCTCCCGCATCGCCCGGGACCCGTGCATCACGTCGAGGATCTGCCGCCGCTGCCGGTCGGCCTCCGTCGCCGAGGTCGGCATCACGTAGCGGTACCAGTTACCGAGAAACCGCGAGATCTGATCGTCGTTGAGATCCTCGAGGGTGAAATGGTCGAACCCGGCGTTGGCGAACGCGTGCCGCAGATACCCGGCGGCCCGCGACGTCACCACCGTACGCACCCCGGGATACTCGTTGGCGAACGTGGCCACCTGCGCGGCCACCTCCGCCCGGTGCGTCGGGTCCAGCACCTCGTCCAGGCCGTCGAACAGGAACAACGCCTGCCCGCCCTCCCGCAGGTACGCCTCCAGCACCCCCCGGTCCATCCCCGCCAGCCCCTGCTGGTGCCGGTGCCCGACATAGTCCAGCAGGCCGTCACACCGGCCGTCCCCGCAGTGCGCCGCGTACGACCGCAGCTCGATCAGGACGGGCAGGTGACCGTTCAGGGCCGCCAGTCGCGGCTGGTCACACACCTCGGCCAACGCCAACGCCAGATACTGCACGGTCGCCGACTTGCCCGAACCCGGATCCCCCAGCACCACGATCGCCCGCCGACCCGGATCACACACCACATCGAACAGGTCCAGCGGCTCGGTGGCCGCGTACTCCTCCCGCAGCCGCTCCACCTCCTCCGGATCGACCACCTCCGGCAACCCGTCGGCCTCCGCCTCCGGCGCCGAACCGGCCCAACGCCACCACGCCAGCGGCATCTCCGGCCGGGCGTCCTCATGCACCCGCGGCTCCACGAACACGTCCGTGAGACCGACGGTGAGGTAACGGATCGTGGGACGCGGCGCGACACCGTCCAACGTCACCGACTGGTACCCGCTGCGCAACTTGTTGTGGTACTGCGCCCGCACCGCCGCCGGCAGATGGGCGTCCGGATCCCCCGGCTTCCGGTCCGGGGACCGGCCGCTGCGCACATCGGCCAACGCCGCGGTCACCTTCGCCGACAGATCGTCCTCACTGGTGAAGAACGCGCAGAGGTGCCGCTCCTTCAACTCGTTGCGCAACGCGACGATCCGGTCCCAGTCCTCGTCCCGGTCGATCCTGTCCACCGGCCACGGCGTGTCCTCGGCCAACAGGAAGATCAGGCACGGCTTCCCGGCCGCGAGCGCCTCCCGGTACTCCAACTCGGTGATGGACGACGCCTGACCAGGCGGCCGGAAACCGTACCGCCAGGCGAACAGCCCGACATACAGATCGCACCGACGCACGTCCGCCAGGCACCGTTCCAGCGGCGGCCGGACATCGGCGCCGTACGCCTCCATGGCGACGTCCTCGATCTCCAGGCGACGTGCCGCCAGGTGCACGGCAGCGCGATAGTCCAGCAGGTCCTTTTGGGTGGCCGAGATGTAAACTCTCATAGACGCCGAACTCCAGGGGTGGCTGCCGACCTCGCCAATCACGGTAGCAGTCGCTGTCACCCCAACCCGACAACCGCGTACGCCATCGCCCCATCCGACCCCCGCCCCGATGGGCCTATGATGGCGCGCGGGAAACCCGGGTACCGGCCGGGCGTTGTCCCGCCAATCCGCTCGTGGAACCGTGTCGGTGCGGGTCGCGGCAGCGTACGTCCAGCACCATGGGACCGCATTCCGCGACCCCCGCGGACGGTTGCGGCGATGCGGAGGAAGTCATGCTCACGGTGGGCGAGGTGCACACCAGCCTGCTTCAGCACAGCACGGCCCTGACACAGGAGCAGAGCTGCGAGGTGCTCAGCCTGGTCGAGGGCGAGGCCGTCCTCACGTCCCGACGCCCGTCGCTCTACGCGGTCTCACCCGACGTCCGTACCGGTGTGGACTGCTGGCTACCCAGCGCCCGGCAGCGACAACTGCGTGGCGTGGGCGCCGTCGTCACCCGGGCCGTCATCACCGGCGGGCGGATCGTGCAGACCTCCTCCACCGTCCAGGTCGTCGCCGGCAAGCGCCGCAAACCGTGGTCACACTATCTGGCCAGCCCCGGCGTCCTGGAAACCGTCGGCAAGCTCGACGCCGCCGACCTCACCACCGGCTTCCTGCACGGCAACGCCGCCGACGTCCTCAACCTGGAGGCGATCACCGGCCGGTTGCTCGACGGCGTCCAGATGTCCGACCCGCTCGACCGCCGACCGCCGCTGCGGGCCGCCCGGACCCGGCTACGGTGGACCGCGCGAACCGACCCGGACGCGGCCGTCGCCGCCCTGGTCACCATCGGCTCCCCCACCCTACGCACCGTCGAACTGGTGGTCGGACCGCAGGACGTGCCGGCCGCGGTGACCGGCCTGTGCGAGGACCTCGCCCTGCACGACTGGCTGCTCACCACCCTCTCCGCCCTGGTGGAGACCGCGGTGAGCCGACCCGCGTCAGCCCAGGAACACGTCGACCGGCTGCGTCCCGCGCTGGAACACCTGCTGCACCTGTGGCTGCCCGGCGCACGGGTCGACCCTCGGCTGCTGCCCGTCTGGGAACGCCTCGACCAGACCCCCGGATTCAGCCGGCAGTGGCTGTCCCTGGTCAACTGGATCCGCGACCAGATCTCCGTCGCCGTCCTGCGCAACCTGGCCGACCGCAAACCGGACCAGCAGCCGTGCCGGCACTGACGCGCGCACGCCGGCGACCCGACCTCCGTCGTCGGCCGGACCCGCGTCCCCGTCCGCTCACCCGCCGATGAACACGTAGCTCAACCGGTCCACCAACTCGTCGGGCAGCGGAACCCCCTCACTGGCGGCCCGCTCGGCGACCTGCCCGTTGACCGCCGGCGGCACCACCACCTGACCGAGAATGGTCCGCACGGCAAGCTCCACCGGCAGGTACTGGGTGTCCATCAAGGTCAGCGTGCGGTACGCCCAGAACGACCGAGCCGACGGGTTCAGCTGCACGATCGACGGCAACTCGTCCCAGTCGTCCGGCAGCTGCTCGCCGGGCACCAGCAGATGCGGCTGGGTGATCGTCTCGCCGCGGTGCCGCAGCACCCCGAGCCGGGTCATCTGCCACACCGCGGCCAGCAGCGCACACGCCCACACCCGGCCCTGCGGCTCCTCCGACCACAGCTCGATGTCGATGAAAATGGAGTGTCGCGGGTCGCCGGACTGCATCGGCGGCGACCACGGCCGCGGCAGGGGCGTCATCGCCGGCGCGTCCAGATGCGTGGGCGTGCGTTGACCGTTGGACAGCCACCCCGACTCACTCAGCGGCGGGCGGCTCCCGGTGGTGTGCCGGGGCGGCTCCACCACCAACGTGTCGACAAGCCTCCGGGCCAGCTCCACGTCCCGGTGCTGGGCGAAGCTGGACTCCCGGGCCACGTAGTCCAACACCAGGCCGTGCTCCGCCGCGGCCTCCTGCACCTGCGGGATCACCTCGTGCGGGGTGCCGAACCGGTGGAAGTAGTCGTCCACCATGAAGCAGGTGCTGATCCGGGGCTGCCGCTGCGCCCGCAACCCGCGCCGGGCCAGCCCCGGGAACACGTCCACCCAGTCGGCGATACGCGCGAACTTGTTCCGCAACTCCCGGTGCCCGTCGCCGAAATCCTCCGCGTAGAAGTGCCCCAACTCAACCGACAGATGCGAGTACGGCACGTTCTCCGTCCGACGCACCGCGGCGGACTCCTGGAACCTGACATCCGCGATCATCACACGGTCTCCCATGCGGTCTCGTCGAAGAGCCGGTCGGTCAGCTCCACGATGGCGTCCACGGTCTTGCCATTGGCGATCTTGATCTGGACGTCGTTGTCCGAGATGAGCTGCTCACGCCACTGCAACAGCGGGTCCAGCGGCACCGTCCCGAACAGGGTCGTCCGCCCGGTGCCACGCCGTCGGGCCAACTCCGACAGCTCCGCGTCACACTTGCGCAGGAACGCCTGCTGGGCCAGGTCGAGGTGGCCGACCTCGGGACCCCGCGAATCGATCACCGCGGTCCGGACGAACCGCAGCGACTCCCGCAGCCGTTCCGGCTCGTGGCCGTACTCCTTGCCCATGGCCAGGATCCCACCGGCCTCGAACGCCAGGTCGGCCGCCGCGGTGACGTGCTGCGGCGTCCACCGGTGGAAGACCAACCACCGCGCCGTCACCTTACGCAGGCTCGGGGTGGCCGTGGCCGCCAGCGCGATCTGACTCGCGTACGACCGGCCGGCGCTCAGATCCACAAGGGTCAGGTCGAACTCCTCCTCCAACCGCAGGAACAGCTCGGCGGACCGCTTGGCGATGTCGTTTGTGAAACCGAACTCGCTGCCGTTGCGCTGCCCGGGCAACAGCACCAGAGAACCGGACCCGGTCGGACGCTGCCGCAGGCTGGAGCGCTCCGAGGTGGACCAGACGTCCAACTGCTCCGGAGCCGGGATCTCCCCCCGCAGGTAACGGTGCAGGCCACCACCGTTCGGCCCGGCACCCTCCACCCCGTTGATCGCCTGCGGGATCTGGAACGTGATCCCGGCGGTCGGCGATCCGAAATCGTAGTCCAGATAGCAGGTGGGCCGCCCGGACAGGGCGCTGCGGTAGGCGACGTTCGCCGCGGTCACCGAACGCCCGGTGCCACCCTTGTGCGACGTGACGAAGACCAGCATTCAGATCCCCTCGCTGGCCTTCTCCTGGCCGGTGGTGATGTCGTTGAGCTGAAGCAACAGGCTGCCCGCCAGGGCTCCCGCCGTGCCGGGACGGTCGTCGACCATCATCTGCGCCCGGCGCAGACTCGCGCGGATGCTCCGCATACTGCGCTGCATCACCTCACCCGCGAACGTCCCCCGCATCAGCTCCCGGTCGAACAGGTACTCCGCCTCGTCGATGAGCTCCTGCGCGTACATGGCGAGCCGGGTGGCCCGCGGATAGGGCCGGTCCCACAGCAACAGACCCGCGGTCACCAGGGCCGACACCACCCGTTCGGTCAGATACCAGGACGGCGCGTCAGGCATCGGCGCCAGCCCCGGGAAGGCGCCCCCGGCGTGATCCCACAGCGCCCGGTGCGGGCCGTCGGGGATCCGCCGCAACGTCAGGTGATCCCACACCTCGTCGGCCAGTTCCAGCAGCTCGCTGCGCCGCCGCGCGTCGGTCAACAACCCGGCGATGGTGGCCGCGCGCTGCAGCAGCACCGTGGAGAACTCGTTGACGTTCCACGTCATGATCGGCTTGGACGTGTCGTCGTTCAACGCGACCCGCTTACCCGGCGCGTGCACCACCAACGCCGCCTCGTCCGGCGACGCGCGCCGGGTGATCCGCGCCCGCTGCGACAACTCCACAAGCACGGCGGCGATCCGACCGAACTCGGCGTCGCCCCCACGCCCACCGGCGATCAGGCCCTTCACCGCCAACGAGGTGGCCTGCAGCGTGTAGTAGTCGGTGCGGTCGCCGTCGGTGGTCCGCCAGGGAATGTCCTCGATCGGCCAGCGCCTGCGGTTGTCGAACGTCGCCACTGTCGCCCAGTAGGTACGGGTCAGTTCCCACCGCACCTGCAGGGCCCGGGACAGCCGCTGCTGTTCCTCGTTGAGCAGGCCCAGCAGGCGGGTGCGTTCGGAGTTCAGGTCCTCGATCGCGTCCATCGCGATGACCGTGAAGTAGAGGTAGGGGGCGTTCTCCGCCGAGCCGTCACGTTGCAGGCCGATCGGCTCGGTGGTCGGCACCTCCTCGGCCCCGGAGATGAGTCCCCACGACCAACCGCACTCGAACAGCATGTCGCTGTTGTCCAGGTCCTCGCTCACCCGACCGGATCCGATCACCACGCTGCGGAGGCTGGCCATCGTGTCCCGTAGCTGCTCGCGCAGGGCGGCGACCAGCTCCCGGCGCGGCGTGTCGTCCTGGTTGACCATGTCACACAGCCGCCGACCCGCCTCGTCCGTGGAGGAGAAGACGTAGGTGCTGAAGCTGCGCAGCAGACCCACCATGGCCGCGGTGAGCCTGGCGTTGGCCATCGCCTCCAGCGTGTCCAGCTGGGCCAGCAGGTCACGCCGCTGGGTGGCGTTGCGGTAGACCTTGACGAAACCGATCGTCGCCAGGGTGAGCGTGATGGACACCGCGAACGAGTCGACGATGTCCATGGCCCGTTGCTCCTCGGTGAGCTCCGGACCGTCGTCCATCGGGGTGAGATAGGTGCCACCGGCGAAGATCGGAGTGCCGGTGTCGTCGGTGTACCGCGCGAAGTAGTCAATCATCACGCTGACCAGCCGACGGGGAATCTCGATCGCGCCGCCGATCGGTCTGAGAGCCTCCAGGACCTCCTCGTCGGTGCGGTCCGGGTCGTCCAGGGACAACACCGGCACCTTGGCCGCCGGAAGCAGGATGGTCAACAGCTGTTCCGCGTCGCTGATGGAGTTGGTGCCGCTGCGGCCGCCCCAGTGCCATTCACCGTTTCGCCAGCAACTGCGTACCGAGGCCCGCCAGATCTCCAGGATCTCCTGACGCGGCTGCATCCGCATGGTCCACCGCCGTCTGCTGTAGTCGTCGAGATGGAACTATGTTGCTTTCGCACGAAGAATCGCGGCGAGGTGTGCTTCATCGTATCCACCCGACGCCACTGTTGTGACCCGGCTCCACCGGCGCGTGTGTGTCGGATCGGTGGAGCCGCGCCGGCGGCAGGGTGGAGCCAAGCCCGCGGCAGGGTGGAGCCGCGCCGACGGCAGGTCGGTCACCCGCGGGCGCGACCGGTGACCAGCAGCATGCCCAGGTGCCCGTCACGCAGCGGCGGCTCGGCTGGCACCTCGTGGATGTCCACGTCGTACGCGCCGGCGGCGATGCTCGCCACCACCTCGGACCGTCGCAGTTCGACGGCCGGGAACCACCGCTGGCCCACACCGTAGCCCTGGGAGCCGAGCATGAACGCCATCGCGAACGGCGACCGGGGGCGCAACGCGTCGAGGAACCGACCGATCGCGCACTCGTACTCCGCGCGGTCGGCGGAGATGGAGCACGCCACGAAGAACATGGTGCCCGCGTCCCAGGTGTGCCTCGGCAGGTCGAAGACGCTGAGCCGCAACACCCGGCCCACCTGCGCGAGCCGACGTCGGGGGTCGGTCACGGCCGCGTACGCCGGCAGTTCGGCGCACACCCGCCAGTACGGATCCCAGAGTTCGTCGAAGCCGTCGACCTGGGTGCGCAACCAGCTCACGTTGGGAGCCGACCATTCACACAGATCAAGACTGTGCGCGAACGGCAACAGGGGCAGCACCGGGTAGAGATTCGCCCCGGATCCCACGTCGACGCAGTGCGCGCCGGTGAGCGTGGCGTCGGCGAAGAAATCTCTGGTCCGGCGGAGGAGTTCGCGATCGTCGGCACGCAGGACGGAGTAGTTGTGCCGTACGTACCATTGTGGATCGAAGGTGTCCCACTCGATCTCAGAATTGACGGTCGCACCGGAATGAAGGCCCGGAGGCGTGGTCGAGGATGTGTTGCACCCGGCGCCAGCGGCCGGCGTCAATGCCATGGTCGTGCCTCCCACGGAGGTCGGCGGATCAATTGGCTGTTGGTCCGACGCGCTCAGCACGCTGCCCACTTTGTATCGGATGCGAAAGCGGCTCGCAAGTACGCCCATTGACGCCGGAAGTCAGCCGATCATGCCGTCCGTGCCGACATTTGTCGACATGCACCTCGATGAATGCAACTAATCCGCCGCGCGACAACCTCGCCGCCGGGTCGGAAACCAGTCACCCGTGCGGGACCGCCTACCGCTCGACGCCGGGATCGAGCACCGGCTTCACGTCCAGAATGGGCGTCCCGTCCACCGCTTCGAGCTGCCGGACCCGCATCCGGAGACCATCGATCTCCATGATCCGCACCCGGTGCAGGCCGATCGGATTCGGCCGGTCCGCCGACCGGGTGGCGAACACACCGGTCTCCGGCCTGCTCCGGTCATCGCGCGGATGCACCGTCAGGACGTCCCGGGCGGCCCGGTCCAACCAGGTCAGCAGGAGCACCTCGACACCGACATGAAGATCACGAAGGCCGGCGCGGACCGCCGGATCGAACGCCAACCATGCCTGCGGCGCTCCCTCGTCACCCTGCTTGGGCGCCACGGCCGGATCGGTCAACGACGACTCGACCCGCCCGATGGGGCGCACGACGATCCCACTGTCAGCCATGAGAAGCGACCCTACGTGACGCCGCCATTCGTCGACGTGCAGCAGCGCGACGAGACCTCCGCCCGCCGGACGATTGGGGCGACCTTGTCCCGCAGCGCGGCCGGCGCCAGGTCACCGACGGGCACCCAGGCGACGACCGACACCTCCTCAGTCTGGGGCCTGAGCACCGGGTCGTGGCCGGTGGCGAACGCGTACAGCAGGTCGAAGTGCGGATGCTCCGGCTCCCCCCGGCCCGGATTGGCCGGAATGGTGTGCACGTCGATGTCAACCGGCAGGTCGTCCAGGAGGGTCAGGGCACCGATCCCGGTTTCCTCGACCGCCTCGCGGGCGGCGGCAGCGGCGAGACCGGTGTCGGCGGCATCGAGATGACCGCCGGGACACAGCCACCGACCCAGGGCGTTGTGCCGGATGTGCAACACCCGTGCGGCCGGGTCAAGAACCAGCGCGGAGCAGGTGACGTGCCCGGTGAAGGTGGTGCGAGCCGTCGGGTCGCCGGATCCGGCGAGCGCGGTGGTCAGCGGCGCGAGTCGGCGGGTCTCGTCGGGATGCCGGTCCAGGTAGACCCGGACGGTGTCGGCGATCTCGCTGGCCTGGATCATGACGCTCCTCTCCGGCGGCCGTGCCGACCCATGCCCCGCGGCCGGCAGATGCGGGTCAGGGTAGTCAGGGCGGCCCGCACCGGCGGGCCGTACGCGCCGTCTCATGTCCGCGCGACTTTTGCTGAATCCCACCAAACTTTTGTTCCAGCACTCGGGTCTTTTCACTGTGCGGGCAGTCAGGTAACGTCCCCCGCACGTCCAAGGGTTTACATAGATTGATGCAAGAGCGCCATCCGTAGCGGCCCGAGGGCATCGCCAGCGTCGGCCGGTCCGGCATGCCCTCCGACCGACCAACGCTGGTCAGGCCGCGACTCCATGTTGTCCACACCGTCGTCGAACGACCGACGGTCGATCGACCCTGCCCGATTGACGCCGGCACCCAGTGGCCGGCGTCGCCCGGCGGCTCGACCGGACCACACGTCGACCGGCACCTGACCCGATCCGCACCAGGAGGCCATCCATATGGACCATCCAGTCACCGGCTCCGAAGCCCACTCCCACGCCGACCGCGGACTCTCCCGCCGCGGCGTCCTCCGGGCCGCCTCCGTCGGCGCGGCCGCCCTCGGCGCGGCGGGCGCACTGGCCACGACCGCCGCACCCGCCGCCGCGTCCCCCGATGCGGCCGCTCGTCCCGGAAACCGTCGGGTCCCCCGCGACCGGATCAGCATCCAGCTCTACACCCTGCGCGACCAGCTCGCGATCGACCTGCACGGCACGCTGGAGGCACTCGCCGCCATCGGCTACACCCGGGTCGAACACGCCGGCTTCGTCGGCCGCACGGCGGCGGAATTCCGCGCCGCCCTGGACGCCGCCGGACTGCGGGCCACCTCCGGGCACGCCGGCATCCCGCAGCCGTTCAGCGCCTCCCAGTGGGAGCAGGC
The DNA here is from genome assembly GCF_042666615.1 of Plantactinospora sp. GCM10030261. Taxonomy (NCBI): domain Bacteria; kingdom Bacillati; phylum Actinomycetota; class Actinomycetes; order Micromonosporales; family Micromonosporaceae; genus Plantactinospora; species Plantactinospora sp. GCM10030261. The sequence goes on along the minus strand of NZ_JBHTDD010000019.1, from coordinate 23,158 downwards.
GCTGGCGGACGCGCACACGGTCGGCTGCACGTACCTCGTCCACCCGTGGTTCGGCGCCGACGCGGCAGGTCCGATCCGCGACGGCGACAAGTACCGGGCCTTCGCCGACGACCTCAACCTGGCCGGCGAACTGGCCCGCCGGGCCGGCATCCGGTTCGGCTACCACAACCACCAGAACGAGTTCTTCCGGCAGACCGCCGAGCAGCGGCACGGCTTCGACATCCTCACCAAGCGCACCGAGGAAAAGCTCCTCCACCTGGAAGTGGACCTGTTCTGGGCGTTCCGGGGAGCGCAGGACCCGGTCGACCTGTTCCGCAAGCACCAACGACGGATCCGCCAGGTGCACGTCAAGGACCTCAACGCCAACGGCAGCTTCGAGGACCCCGGCCAGGGACTGATCGACTTCGGCCGGATCTTCGACCAGGCCCGGCAGTTCGGCCTCGACGAGTTCATCGTCGAGCGCGACGACGCCGGCACCCCACCGCGCAACCCCGCCGACGCGCTGTCGACCGCCCGCGCCGGCTACCAGTACCTCGCCTCCCTCCGCTACTGACCCCACCCGCGAAAGAGGCAGACATCGATGAGAAAGGCCCCACTCCTGGTCACCCTGGCGGTCCTCGCCACCGGCCTGACCGTACCCGCGTCCGTCGCCAGCGCGGCACCGGGCGATCCACCGCCGGACGGCAGCTTCCAGAAGGTCACCCTCAACGACTTCCCCGGCGAACCGATCGCGCTCGCCGTCCTGCCGGACAACCGGGTCCTGCACACCGCCCGGTCCGGTGAGGTACGCATCAACGACCCGCGTACCGGCGCGAACGTGCTCGCCGCCAAGATCCCCGTCTACCTGCACGACGAGGAGGGCCTGCAGGGCGTCGCCATCGACCCCGACTTCGCTCGCAACAAGTGGGTCTACCTGTACTACTCGCCGCCGATGAACACCCCCGTGGACGATCCGGCCACGCCCGACGTCAACGAGGGCGACGCCCCGCTGGTCGGCACCGCCGAGGACTGGGCGCGGTTCAAGGGGGTGATGCGGCTGTCCCGGTTCAAGCTGACCGGCAACACGCTCAACCTCGACACCGAGCAGAAGATCATCGAAATCGGCACCGACCGGGGCATCTGCTGCCACGTCGGCGGCAAGATCGACTTTGACGGGGCCGGCAACCTCTACCTGTCCACCGGGGACGACACCAACCCGTTCTTCTCCGACGGCTACACCCCGATCGACGAGCGTGCCGACCGCAACCCGGCCTTCGACGCCCAGCGGACCTCCGCGAACACCAACGACCTGCGGGGCAAGCTGCTCCGGATCAAGGTACGGCCCGACGGCAGCTACACCATCCCGGCCGGCAACCTGTTCCCGGTCGGCACCGCGTTCACCCGACCGGAGATCTACGCGATGGGTCTGCGCAACCCGTTCCGGTTCTCGGTCGACCCCGTGACCAACGAGGTCTACCTGGGCGACTACTCCCCCGACGCCGGCCAGGCCAACCCGGAGCGCGGCCCCGCCGGACACGGCCGGTGGATGGTCATCGACAAGCCCGCCAACTACGGCTGGCCGTACTGCGTAAAGCCCGACATGGCGTACCGGGACTACGACTTCGCCACCGGCACATCCGGACCCGCGTTCAACTGTGACCGTCCGGTCAACAACTCGCCGCACAACACCGGCCGCAAGCAGCTTCCCCGCGTGGAGCAGCCGGAGGTCTGGTACCCGTCGGCACCGGCACCGCAGTTCCCGGGACTCGGCACCGGCGGCATCGGCCCGATGGGCGGCCCGGCGTACCGGTTCGACGCGCAGAACACTTCGCAGGTGAAGTGGCCCGCCTACTACGACGGCAAGCCGCTGTTCTTCGAGTGGACCCGGGACTACATCAAGGAGTTCCGGGTCAACGGCCGAAACCAGGTGACCGACATCCGTCCGGTGGTGCCCGACCTGATCGTGGACAACCCCATGGACCTGGAGTTCGGCCCGGACGGCGCGCTCTACATGCTGGAGTACGGCGACGGTTACTTCTCCGAGAACCCGGAGGCCCAACTGTCCCGCATCGACTTCGTCCGCGGCAACCGCAGCCCGACCCCGAAGATCAGCGCCGACCCGATCGCCGGCAACGCGCCGCTCACCGTCCAGTTCTCCAGCGCTGGCTCCAGCGATCCCGACGGCGACACCCTGCGCTACGCCTGGGACTTCGACGCCAACGGCACCGTGGACTCCCGGGCCGCGAACCCGACCTTCACCTACCCGGCCAACGGAACGTACTACCCGACCGTGAAGGTCACCGACCCCACCGGCCGGTGGGCGGCGGCGACCCTGCCGCTGACCGTCGGACCCATCGCCCCGGTCGTCACCCTCGTGAACCCCGTCGAGGGCCAGCCGTTCCAGTTCGGTGACACGGTCGCGTTCGAGGTCGACGTGGTCGACGACGAACCAGTGGACTGCTCGCGGGTCACCGTGACCTACATCCTGGGCCACGACCAGCACGGACACCCGCTGTCCACGGCCACCGGATGCACCGGCTCCATCACCACCTTCCTCGACCCCGGCCACGGCGGCGCCGACAACCTCCGCGCCGTCTTCGTCGCCGAGTACACCGACGCGCCATCCGACCCGACCGTCCCGCCGCAGAGCGGCAGCGACGAGGTCGTCCTGGAGCCGACCGAACCCGCCAGCCACTGAGCTGACGACCGGATCGGGGCCGGCGGTCAACGACGACCGCCGGCCCCCTCCACCACTCATCCACCCGACGTCCGGCCAGACCCGGATATGACGTCGACAGCTACGGGTACGGACCGGTGCGATCCGTTCGCCGGGGACAACCGACGTACCCGGCCTCCGGTACCCTGAGTCGCCGGTCCACAGGGGATGGCCATCAAGCCGCGAGAGGCCGACAGACGACGTGCTCAATCAACTTGTCCCCGGCGTCGTCTCGAGCCTGCTGGTCGTCCTGTTCGTCGAGGGCTACCTACGGCTACGAGGCCGGTATCACCGACGGTCACTACGCCTGGCCCTGGGGAATCCCCGCGACACCACAGTCGTGGCGCCGGTGTTCCCCCACCGCACGGACGGCATCACGATATCCCTCATGGGCACCCACGACGCGTACGCGATGGCACACATCCTCGCGGCATACCGGAAAATCGGGGTGGAGCCCTCCGTCATGTCGGTGCAGTCACTCCCGGACGGCCTGGACAACCACCTCACCTGCATCGGCGGACACGCGGTGAACAGGCTGACCAGGGCCCATCTCACCCTCTTCTGCCCCCGCTTCGTCCCGTTCGAGACCAGTCAGGAAGCCACCGGTCCGCGCACCGGCTACCGCTGCGGTTCCGACGACTTCGTCGACAGCGAGGACCGCGCCTGGGGCTTCCTCGTCAAACTCGGCCCCAAGCTGACCGGACGCTTGACTTCCACGATCCTGGTATGGGGCCTCGGCCCGCTCGGCACCTCAGCGGCCGGATACGTGCTGTCGGACCTGCACCGACGACTACCCGCGGAAAACCAGGACTCCTACTTCATCGCCATCCCGGTGCAAACCGTCATCGGTTACCGGGGAGTCAGCAGCGACTTCCTCGACCTCACCACCCGCGTCTGGCCACCCCCCACCTCCGCGTCGATCTAGACGATTGAGTCCTAAATCTGAGCTGGTGAGCGGGGGTCGTATCGCAAAGGGAAGGGTGTCGTTGTCTGCTCGTGACTGCTGACATCGACACCCTTCTGACCGCACTGTACGTCTTCGTTGATGATCACCTTGTTCCGCCAGGCCGTCGCCGGCCAGGACGACCTCGACGGCTGTCCGACGCGGAACTGGTGTGCCTGCTCATCGCCCAGGTTCTGCTCGAGTTCCCGCGTGAGCAGCACTGGATCCGCTACGCCCACGCCCACCTGCGTCACCTCTTTCCCTACCTGCCCACCGCCTCCGGCTACGGCAAACGCGTGCGAGCCAGTGGCGAGCTGATCGCCACGGTGCTGCGGTGCCTGGCCCGCGTCACCGGATCAGGTGTGCCGATCCTCAGACTGATCGACTCCACGCCGGTGCCATGCGGCGCATCCCGGGAGACCGTCAGACGCTCCGACCTGGCCGGGGACGCCGGCTACGGCTACAGCGCCTCACACTCGCGCTACTTCTGGGGCATGCGCCTGTATCTGCTGACCACCGCGGAGGGCATGCCCATCCTGTGGTGCCTGGCCAACCCGAAACTCGACGAACGCGACGTCATGACCGCCCTGCTGGAGGCCGACCACCACCTCATCGCCGAAGGACAGGTCATCCTGGCCGACCGAGGCTTCGCCGGAGCCGAGTTCGAACGCTTCTGCCACGACGCCGGCATACACCTCGTACGCCCGAAACGCGCCAACGCGAAGTCAGACCCCGCCCGTACCCCTGCCGAACGCGCGCTCCTACGCTGCCGTCAGTGGATCGAATCGATCTTCCAAACCCTCAAAGGTCAACTCTCGCTGGAACGCCACGGCGCCCGCCGACCAGCGGGCCTGTTCGCCCGCGTCGGTCAACGCCTACTCGCCCTGGCCGCAGTGATCTGGCACAACACCACCATCGGCGCACCGAACCTACGCTCACTGATCGCCTACGACCATTGACCAGCTCAGATTTAGGACTCAATCATCTAGGGCAGATGGTCGTGATTGGAGATCCAATCACGACCATCTGCCCTAGATCGACGGGGAGACCGGCTAGGGGAGGTGGGCTAGGGGAGGTGGGTCCAGGGGTGATTCAGGTGGGCGGTGGCCAGCGCGGTACGCCGGCCGCGTGACTCCCTGAGCAGCCACCGCCGGGTCCGCCGCGCCGCCTCCGGATCCGCCTCGAACGCGTACCCCACCTCCGGATTGACCAGTTGCACGGCGTGCACAAGCACATCGCCGGTGACGATGACCCGCGCCCGACCACCGTCCACCACCACCGACTGGTGACCGGGCGTGTGGCCGGGAGTGGGCACCACACCGATCCAACCGGAACGACGCCGGCCCGCCGTCACCAGCCGGACAGCGCCGTCCACCTCGTCGAGCTGACCGGTCGCCCGCAACGGGTCGACCGCGTATGCCCGGGCCTGGTCCCCACTCGGCAGCGCGGCCACCTCGGTACGCTGCACGACATACCGCGCGTTCGGGAACATCGGCGTACCGTCCGGGCCGACCGACCAGCCGAAATGGTCCTCGTGCAGGTGGGTGAGGACCACGGTGTCGACGTCCGCCGGATCGATCCCGGCCCGGTCCAACTCGGCCGGCAGCCGGCCCGGGGTGGGCGCCCAGTCCGCGGCTGGACTGTCAGCCGGCCCGACACCCGTGTCGACAAGGGTCACCCCGGCCTGTGGCCCCCGCACGACGAAGCACCGGAAATCCAGGTGCCAGCTGTCGCCCGGGCCGAACGCGGCCGGGTCGACGACCCGCGCCGCCTCCCAGTCCGCGGCCGTGGCCTCCGGGAACGCCTGCTGCCGGCCCAGGAAGAACGGGCCGGCGGCGTCCAGCAACGGCACCACCTCGAACCCGCCGACGGTCCGCGTCCCAGCCACCAGCCGCCTCGCCCGGCCGCTGCCGGCGACCGTCGACTCGGCACCGTTGACGCCCACCGGATCCGAGCCGGCCACGCCGGCCCGCTCAGCGGCGGAAGCCGCCCGACCGACGCCCACCGAACCGGCGACCGTCACCGCCGTCGCGGTGAGCAGGAACCCTCGACGGTCGAACCTGCCAGCTGTCTCACGCACGATGTTGCCCTCCCTAGCGACGAGATCCGACGAACCGGATCGGGTCGACCCGACGCTAGGTGCGACACCCGGTCGGGGGCGCCGCCCGGCGGATGGCTGACCTGATCCTGTCGATAGCTGACCAACCCGCACCGCCGCACCGGCCGGGCTACTTCCTACGATGGTCCCGACCGGTGTATCGCGTGAGGTGGTCCCCATGTCACTCGACGGCCCGCGGGTGGCCATGCTGGCGTACGACGGCGCGGGCAGCTTCGACTTCGTCACCGTCAACGAGATCTTCGGCGTCGACTACTCCCACCGCTTCGGCTCCTGGTACCGGACCAGCACCTGTTCCGTCGTACCCGGTCCGGTCGAACTCGACGGCGGGGTGACCGTGACAGCGCCCCACGGCCTCGACGAGGCTGAGGCCGCGGACCTGCTTGTGGTTCCGGGCTGGACCCGGGAGGAGGAGGTGCCGCCCGCGGCGCTGCTGACCACGCTGCGCCGCGCCTACCGGCGCGGAGCGCGGGTCATGTCGGTCTGCACGGGCGCGTTCGTCCTCGGCTACGCCGGCCTGCTCGACAAGCGCCGGGTCACCACCCACTGGTCGATGGCTCCGCTGTTGACCTCGCTGTTCCCCACCGCGACCGTCGACCCGCGGGCGCTGTTCGTCGACGACCGCCGGGTGCTGACAGCCGCCGGCATGTCAGCCGGCATGGACCTCGCGCTACACGTCGTCCGCGGCGACTTCGGCGCCGACGCCGCGGCCACCCTCGCCCGGCGACTCGTGCTCGCCGGCTACCGCGCCGGCGGTCAGGCCCAGTTCGTCGACTCCCCACTGGGACCGGACCCGGGAGATCCGCTGCCGGGCCTGCTCGACTGGCTGCGCGACCACCTCGACCAACGGTGGTCGCTGCCCGCGCTCGGCGAACGGGTGCACATGAGCCCCCGGACGCTGAGCCGCCGCTTCCACCGCCTCACCGGCCTGAGCCCCCACCAGTGGCTCACCCGGGAGCGGGTGCTCGCCGCCCAGCGGCTGCTGGAAACCGGCGACGAGCCGATCGGCCGGATCGCCGCGCGGACCGGCATCGGCTCGGTCACCAACCTGCGGCACACCTTCCACCGGGAACTGGGTATCTCCCCGCAGGCATACCGGACCAAGGTCCGGCAGCGCCGCACGACCCGCACGTCCTGACCGCGCGCGTTATTGCGAGGTTCTTCCTCCGCGGAGGCACTACCCTCTGGAGCGTGGCTGAGGTACGCATAGCGACTATCGCGGACGCGACGGAGCTGGTCCGGTTACGCGCGGTGATGCTGGCCAGCATGGACGGCCGGGAGCCGGACGGCGACGAGTGGCGACAGGCGGCACTGGCGACGCTCCGCAGCCGACTGGGCGAGCCCGAGCCCACCATGACGGCTTTCGTGGTCGATCACCCTGAACACGCCGGGCGTCTCGCCGCCTGCGCGGTCGGGACCGTCGAGCACCGGCTCGGCGGGCCCAACAACCCGACCGGACGCGTCGGTTACGTCTTCAACGTCTCGACCGATCCGGATCAACGGCGACGCGGCTACTCGCGGCAGTGCGTGACGGCGCTGCTCGACTGGTTCCGCCACCAGGACATCAGAAAGATCGACCTGCGGGCCACCGAGGAGGCCGAACCGCTCTACCGCTCGCTGGGCTTCGTCCGGACGCGGGATCCGGCGATGCGGCTCACCTCGTAGCACGAGGACCGGGAGCGGTCACCGGCGGCTGGTACGGACGCCGGACTCAGCACTCCGGTCCGACGTTCCCATCGTGGTGGCGACTCACACGACGGTGGCACCGCTCGGCCGACCATGCGCTGGCAAGCGTGAACACGACGCCCGCCAGCACCACGATCCGCAACGCGAGATCGTCGGTCCAGAGGGTCGCGACCAGGCAACCGAGGGTGAACAGCGGGAGCAGCCAGCGCCGCCGCCGCCACCGGTGCGACCAGGCGCGGATCATGTCGTCGGCGTACGGGTCTCCGCTGCGTCCGTCGCGCACCGCCTGGCGGACCAGTTCCCTGGTCCGCTGATCGCCACCGGCCACCAGGGGCCAGCCGCCGAACCGTGCGCCCGCCGTACCGTCCATTCCCGCCTCCCGAAGCACGTCGAGGCGTCCATACCCCGCCCCGGACATTCGCACACCCACCGCCACGGTGAGCGGGACGTGTGTGCCGGCCGGGTGGGACCGAAGTCCCACCCAGCCGGCACCCGGACGATGGCTGGGCTCAGTGCGACGAGTTCGCGCCGCCGCGCCGCCGCCACGCGACGGTCAGCAGCACCAGCAGGGCACCGATCACGACCGCGATGGCGCCGACCGCGATGGGACCGCCGAGGGACGTGCCGGTGACCGGCAGGTCACCATCGTGGGGCGGACTGGTCGGCGGCTGGGTGGGTCGGGGCAAGACGGTCACCACCAGGGTCGCCGTGCCGCTCTCCGCGCCGGTCGCGGTGACCAGCACGCTGCCCACCTCCTCGATGATGACCGAGGCCTCGAAGGTCCCGTCGGGTTCGGCAGTCACGGTGAGCGGACCCGGCAGTTGACGGGCCGGCAGCGCCGCCGGCGCCATCGCTCCCGCACCGCCCGGACCGACGCGCACGGGCGGCGGCGCCGGCATCCGGGCCGCTACGGGCAGCGCGCCGAAGGTGATGACGACCGTCTCACCAGGCTCCCAGTTGTTGCCGAGCAGGGTGAGCGGCTCGCTCACGAAGACCGTCGGGTCGGGGCTGGTGACCTCCGGCGCCCCCGGTGGGTACGTCGGTGGCTGTGGTGTCAGCGACGTGGTCGGTGAGGCCGTCGGAGAGGACGTCGGCGGCTGCGGCGTGAAAGGCTGAGCAGCCCCCGCCGCGGTCGGGACACCCAGGAGGGCGAACCCGGCTGCAATCGCGATCATGATGCGGGAAAGCCGCATGTCAGATCCTTTCTACTCGGAACAGGACGGTGCGGAACTGATACGGGTGGTCCACGGGGTGGCTAACGGGGTGACCTGGAGTTCGGCGGCGCCGCTGTCGGTGACCGGGGTGAGCAGGTCGACCTCCAGCACCCGGGTCTGCCCCGGGGCGAGGTCGACCGTGGCGACGCCGATGTGGCGGCGGCGTTCCCGGCCGGCACCCACACCGATGGGTTCGCCGTCCATCCGGGCACGCAGGACGGCCCCACCGGCCGGGCTGTAGACGGAGACGAGGGTCCGGACGGTGTACCGCTTGCTGGCCTTGCGCGACTCGAAGCCGAGCACGGACGGGCTGAGCCCGGAGCGTGGCGCGGTCGAGCCGAGGGTGACCCGAAGTCGGAGTTCGCGTCGTCCGTCGGGCCGGCAGTCCGCGACCGACAGCGTGGCCTCCGGCCGCAGGTAGTAGCTGAGCTTGGCGCCCGTGCCGTCGTTGAGGAATACGCCGACCCGCGGGGTCGTCTCCTGATCGGGCAGGATCCCAGCAATCGCGGTACCGGCGATGGTCTTCTGCTCCTCGGGATGCGCGCTCCAGAACAGCAGCCGCCGCTCGGCGACCGACTGGCCGAGCGCGGTGACCACGGCACGCATGTCGAGCGGCCGGGTCAGCAACGCGTCGAACACCGCCTTCGTCGCCCTGGCGAAGTACCCGTCCTGTTTCTCCGACGGCTGCCGGTAGACGTCAGAGAGCAGGGCCTTGACGGCCGTGGCACTGGTAAGCGCCGTACCTCCGGTCAGCTCGACCGGCCCGGTGACCCGCAGCAGGTGGGCCAGCGCCACCGGGTCGGTGGCCAGCACCCCGTCGACGGTCTGCCCGGTGTGCCGGCGATACATCTCGCGGTAGAGGGTGGCCGCCGTCGGGAAGTGCGGGCTGAGGTTCACGTCGGCCGGGTAGATGCCCGCGAGATCCCCGAAGAGCCGGCGCAGTTCGACCTCGACCGGCAGCGGATTGGCGAAGACGCCCAGGCCGGTGCCGGCTCCCTGCTTGACGATCCGGGCCCGCCCGTCGGCCACCCGCACCACCGCGTACGCGCCGAACATGCCTCCGGTCGCCCGTACCTCGGCCGGGTTCTGGAAGGCGAACAGGTAGTTCCGCTCGCCCTTGGCACCGAGCAGTGGCGGCAGCAGCATGGCGGCCTGGCGAGCCGCGAACGTCAGCCGGACCAGCCGGTCGAGGGTGTCGTGCACCTGCACGACCGCCTCGCGTACCGGACCGGCGAGGCCGTCGGGGGATCTCGCGAAACTGGCGCGGATGGCCTGCGCCGACGTGTCGGCCGCGGTGATGTCCCGGGCGGCGGCGCTGATGGTGGCGAGGTCCACCCGGCCGTCCCGGGGCGTCAGCGCGGCCACGTCCACCCGCAGCAGGTCCGGGAAGGTCCGGCGGGCAAGTTCGTCGAGGGTGGTGGCGACCTCGTGGACGGCGGCCAGGTTGGCTCCGCCGAACGGTAACCGGCCGGCCAGTGCCCAGGTCGGGTCGCCACTTGTGGTCCGGGCCGCGGCGGTCTGTCGTTGCAGGGCGTCCAGGGTGCGGCGGGCCTGCGCGACGTCACCGGCGACGATCTGGGTACTCAGGTCGCGGGCGAGGCCGGCGGCGCTGGTCAGGTGTCCCCGGGTCTGCCAGCCCCGTACCCCGACCCAGCCGGCGGTGAGCGCGAGCAGGGAGCCCACCACGAGGGTGGAGAGCAGGATCCGCCGGATCCGCACACGGCGTCGATGCCGGGCACTCGATCGGGTACGTGACGCACCAACACCGCTCACTGCGGGTTTCACCGCCCAGATCAATAGGTTTCGCAAGCGCTCTTTGCGCCTATATCTCTATAGCACGCGATTAGGGCGGTAAGTGGTATTTAACGCGTTTTTGGCATGGTTGGCGACATCATCGCCGAATGACCGCTTCGGTCAGCATGCTCTCAATTTGATCCACGCCTGAGCGCAGGGACATTTGCCGCAGGTAGCTTTCCCGGGCCCGTTGTCCCATCTGGGTCCGCGCACCCGAGGGAATCGAGGCGGCGAGGGCGAACCGGTCCGCGAGCGCCCGCCAGTCCTCCGGCGCGCAGGACAGACCGGACCGGGCATGCTCCACCAGGTCCACGGTGTCCCCACCGGCCGAGGCCACCACCGGTGACCCACTGGACAGGGCGGCCTGGAGCTTGGCCGGCACCGTTCCCCGCAGCGTCGGGAAATCGCGCATCAGAACGAGTTGGTAGTCCGCGGCGTGATAGAGGTCCGCCATCTCCTCCGGCGGGCGGTGGCCGAGGAACCGGACGTTCGTGGCGCCGAGATCCGCCGCCAGCCGCCGGGCCTGTTTCTCCTGTGGTCCGCTGCCGACCAACACCAGATCGAACATGGAATGGGTGGTCGCCGCGGCCCGGATGGCCGTCTCCACCCGCTGGTTCGGTCCCATGTTTCCGGCGTGCATTATGGTGCAACGACCCCGGTGTCCGATGGCCAGACGCCCCTCCCGGCTGGGCTGTGCCGGCCGGAAGATCCGCTCGTCGGTCCAGTTCAGCACCATCTGGATCTTTCCGGCGTCGGCCCCGCGGGCCAGCACCAGGTCCCGCATGGACGGCGCGCTCACCGCGATCCCGCTCGCCGCCTGGTAGACCCGTCGCAACGTACCGGACAACCCCCCGAAGAACATGCGGCCACTCGCGCCACCCACGCTCACCGGGGACGCGTTCACGGCGGAGCGCGGCCAGACGTCCTGCACGTGCAGCACCGTCGGAACACGCTTGATCAGGCGCAGCAGCCGGCCGGCGGCGACCGCGGTGGCCGGAGCGTCGTACACGTAGAGAGCGTCGATCCCGGCCAGATACCGGGGTGCGACAAGCGACGCGCTGGCCGCGAAGCTCAGGTAACCGGCCATCCGCCGGACCGGAGACCCGTCGTGGCTCGGATAACGCGGCACCCGACGGACGGTGAGTCCACCGGCGCTGCTCTCCTCCCCCCACCGCTGCCGGTAGCCCGGGTACACCCGGCCCGTGGGATAGATGGGGAACCCGGTCAACACCCGCACCTCGTGCCCGCGGGCGGCCAGTTCCTCGGCGAGGCTGCCCGGGATGAACGCCGGCTCGGGCGGATAGAAGTAGCTGAGGATGCCGATCTTCATCGCGGTATCCGGCTGAGTTCCTGGGTGGCGTCGCTGACCGGCAGCGCCGGCTCACCCGCCTGCGGCACCCCGTCGGCCACGGCCACCTCGGCGGCGGGCGGTCGACCACCGGCGGGCTGCCGGTCACCCGGACCTGCCGGCTCCGGCACCCGGTAGGTGTAGTACTGGGCGGCCTCGACCCTGGCCAGTTTCGCCATGTTGAGCGCGCACCCGAGCACCCGGGCGTCGACCCGCTCCAGCGCCTCGACGGCGTCGGTGACCTGCGCCGATGTCGTCCGACCGGCCCGGGCCACCAGCAGCGCGCCATCGGACTGCACCGCCATCACCACCCCGTCGGTGATGGCCAGCAGCGGCGCGGTGTCAATGACCACGATGTCCGCCAGGTCCCGGGCCATGAGGAGCAGGTCGGCCATCGCCTTGGAGCCCAGCAGCTCGCTCGGGTTGGGTGGGGTGCCACCGGCGGGCAGCACGAGCAGCGAACTGTCCCGCCAGGCCTGCACCACGTCGGTCAACTCGACCTCGCCGAGCAGCACGTCGGTCAGCCCGATCCCACCCTCCAGACCCAGATACTCGGCGATCTGCGGTCGGCGCAGGTCGCAGTCGATCAACATTACCCGCCAGCCCGCCTCGGCGAGCGCGATCGCCAGGTTGCACGAGGTTGTCGACTTGCCCTCGCCCTGCACCGCGCTCGTTACCGCGATCACCCGGGCCGGCTCCTGCAGGTCCACGAAGCGCAGGTTGGTCCGCAACCGGCGGACCGCCTCCGCCCGCGGGGTGTTCGCGCCCTCGTCCACGATGAGCGGACCGGTACGCGCCTTCCTTTCGTACGGGATCTGCGCCAGCAGCGGCGCGCCGGTGACCCGACCCAACGTCTCACCGTCGCGTACCGCCGTGTCCGTCACGCCGCGCAGCAGTGCGAGGCCGACGCCGACGACCAGACCGAGCAGAGCCGCCAGCCCCAGATTCCGCAGCGGCTGCGGATAGACCGGACCCGCGCTCACCCGAGGACCATTTACCACCTCGACCTTGACCAGCGCCGCCTGCTCACCCGGGCGGGTCTCGATGGCCTGCACGATCTTGACGAACTGGGCGGCGACCGCCTCGGTGGTCCGCAACGCCCGCGGCTGGTCCGTGTCGGTCACCGTGGCGTCGAGCAACACCGTGTCGGTACGCGGCCTCGCGCTGATCCTGGACTGGACCTGGTCGGCGGTGAGACCGAGACCGCCGTCGGCCGCCACGCTCTGCGCGAGCCGGTCACTTGTCAACAGGTCGGCGTACGACTTTGTCCGCTGCTGGAGGAACAGGCTGCCCTGGTAGGCCCCGACGACCCCGTTCTCCGAGGGCGCCGTGACGAAGAAGGTGACAGTGGCGGCGTACCGGGGTTTGGCGGAGACGGTCACCAGGCCGGCCACCCCGAGGGCGAGCACGACCGACACCAGCACCACCCACCACCGCCGCCGTACCATCCTCAACTGGCTCTGGATATTCACGACCCGACGCCTCCCCTCTCAGGCGACTAACGCCCCAGGCGGCAAAAGGTCGCTCAGCCCCCGGAAACATGCCCGCGGGACGAAACGTCGCACATCAACCGAGGCCGCTCACCGAATGTAAATGACCCAGCGCCTCCGGTGACCGGAATCGCCGAAGGTCCGGCCTTCGGTGTCGTCGGCCACCGGATCCGGCGGTTCGCCGACGCACCGGGTACGGTCGATCACGGCGTGCCGGGAAGTCTGGTCGGCGACGTGATGACCCCTGCCCAACACGAGGGAGTACGGCCATGACCGGCGGCCCGCCACAGGAACGCGGCTCTGAAACCCCGGATGGCCGCCGGCGACTGTTCAGCCGCTCCACCTGGCCCGAGGCCCGCTACGTGGCCGACATCCTGCGCACCGAGACGGTGGGCGGCGGGCTGTTGCTGGCCGGGGCGGCGCTGGCCCTGATCTGGGCCAACTCGCCGTGGTCCGACGCCTACACCAGGCTGGGCGGCTTCGTCCCGTGGCCCGGCGGCCACGACCTCCACCTGGACCTCTCGCTTGCCACCTGGGCCGCGGACGGCCTGCTGGCCATCTTCTTCTTCGTGGTCGGTCTGGAACTCAAGCGGGAGTTCGTGGCCGGTGACCTGCGCAACCCCCGGCGGGCGATGCTGCCCGTGGTGGCCGCCGTCGGCGGTATGGCCGTACCGGCGCTGATCTACCTCGGCGTGAACCTGGCGTCCCCCCGGGGCGCCCCCGAGGGCTGGGCCATCCCCACCGCCACCGACATCGCCTTCGCCCTCGCCGTCCTCGCCGTGATCAGCTCGCACCTGCCGCACGGGCTGCGGGCCTTCCTGCTGACCCTGGCGGTGGTCGACGACCTGTTGGCGATCACCATCATCGCCATCTTCTACACCGACAGCCTCAGCGTGCTCCCGCTGGCCGCCGCACTGCTGCCGATCGCCGCCTTCGGGCTGCTGCTGCGTGCCGGACGGACCTGGTGGTGGGCGCTCCTCCCGCTCGGCGCACTGGCGTGGGTGCTGGTGCACGCTTCCGGGGTGCACGCCACCATCGCCGGCGTCCTGCTCGGCTTCGTGGTGCCCGTTTCGGCCCGCGGCACCCGCACCGGTGGGCTGGCCGAACACCTGGAGCACCGGTGGCGCCCGATCTCGGCCGGCTTCGCGGTGCCGATCTTCGCGTTCTTCGCCGCCGGCGTCACCCTGCGCGGAGCGGACCTCGGCCAACTGGTCGGCGACCCGGTGGTGCTGGGGGTGCTCCTCGGGCTGGTGGTCGGCAAGGTGGTCGGCATCCTCGGCGCCACCTGGCTGGTCGCCCGGTTCAGCCGGGCCGACCTGGACGGCGGGATCACCTGGGTCGACCTGCTCGGGGTGGCGTTGCTCGGCGGGATCGGCTTCACCGTCTCCCTGCTGATCGGTGAACTCGCCTTCGGCACCGGCAGCGAACGCGACGCCGAGGTCAAGGCCGCCGTGCTGGCCGGATCCCTCGTCTCGGCCGGGCTCGCCACGCTGGTCCTGACCCGCCGCAACGCGGTCTACCGGCGGATCGCCGAACAGGAGTCGCGGGACGACGACGGCGACGGCGTACCCGACGTCTACCAGCGGCCAGAGGCGTAGCCACCGGGACGGAGGGCACCTCGGCCCGGGACGGCGCCGACGCGAATCCCGGCCGTCGGCGCCCCGCGCCTCACCGGCCGGTGTCGCGTCCCCGCGCCCGATCCGTCCGGTGCCGCCCGTCCTCCTCCGGACCGTCCGGCAGGGCCTCGCTGAACTCAGCGGTCAGGTCCCCACCGGGCACCGCGACCGCCTCGGCCGCCTCGACCTCGTCCCGCTCGCCGGCTGGCGGCGGTTCCGGAGCGGTGCCCTCACCGGCGAAGCCGTACTCGTTCGGCTCGTCATGCCTGCTCATGAACCCTCCCGACTCCATGTCCGACATCGTTCGTTCCTTGCCCCCAATCAGATGGTTCATGCCCACCCGGGCGCGCCCGGCGGCGCGCGTACCCGGCGACCCGGGACGAGCCGCGATGATCAGGTCAGCTCGGCGACGGCCTCCAGGATCAACCAGAGGCCGCAGATCGCGAACAGCACGGCGGCGCCGTACCGGATGGTCCGCTCCGGAAGCTTGCGACCCAGGTACCGGCCGAGCAGGATGGCGAGCGCGTCCGCCGCCACCATGCCCAGGGTGGAACCGAGCCAGGTGCCGAACCAGCCGTACTGGGTGGCCAGGGTGACCGTCGCCAGCATGGTCTTGTCACCCAGTTCGGCGAGGAAGAAGGCCACCCCGACGGTCACCACGGCGGACCGCTGGCTCCGCTCGGCCTTGCGCCGTTCCTCCTCGGTGAGCTTGTCCCCCCGCAGGGTCCACGCCCCGAACCCGAGGAACGCCAGCCCGGCGACCAGGGCGATCCAGCCGGTCGGTAACGCGGCGCCGACGCCGACGCCGATCGCCACCGACGCGAGGTGCACCACCGCGGTGGCGACGGTGATGCCGATAAGCACCGGCACCGGCCGGAAGCGGGTGGCGAACGTCAACGCCATGAGCTGTGACTTGTCCCCCAGCTCGGCAACGAAGATCACGCCGAAGCTGACCGCCAGGGCAACGAGAAAGCCCTCCATGAACATCCTTCCCGATCTTCAGCCGGGAAGGGACGCGGGCGACCTCGACCCGGCTGCCTACACAGCCTGAGTCGAAGGTCTCGCCCGCCACCTGGAGGGTGGCCGCGTGGCCGGGCACCGCTCGGGCGCCAGTGTGTCGACCACGACATTGGGAGCTACTCCCCTTCGCGTGAACGATCATAACACCGACCATTCCGGCACCTCTGACCTGGTCAATGGGCTCCCTCCGGAGAGCCGGCCGGACCGGACGCGGCTCCGGGCGGACAGCTCGCGGGGTGGGCACGCGTGGGTTCGCGTCCGGGTGGGTACGGTTAGGGACGTGCTGTGCCCTGGATCAATCCTGAATGACCGCTACCGGCTGGACGATCGCGTCGCCACCGGTGGGATGGGTGACGTCTGGCGCGGCACCGACCTGGTGCTGGGTCGACAGGTGGCGGTGAAGGTGCTGCTGCCCAGCCTGCTGTCCGACCCCAGCTTCATCCAGCGGTTCCACTCCGAAGCGCGAATCATGGCCGCGCTGCACCACCCCGGCATCGTCCAGGTGTACGACACCGGAGAGGACACCGCCGACGACGGCACCCGGTCGGAATACCTGGTGATGGAGTACGTCGACGGCGTTCCACTGTCCCGCCGGATCGACGAGGTCGGCGGGCTGTCCGTCGCCGGGACCCTGTCCATCGTCGAACAGGCCGCCCGCGCGCTGCACGCCGCGCACGGCGGCGGGATCGTGCACCGGGACGTCAAGCCCAGCAACCTGCTGGTCAAGGCCAACGGCAGAGTCGTCCTGGTTGACTTCGGCGTCGCCCGGTCGACCGGGGTGACCAGCATCACCAGCACCAACGCCATCCCGGGCACCGCCCTCTACATGGCGCCGGAGCAGGCCGCCGGCAAGCCCGTGTCGGCCGCCACCGACGTGTACGCGCTGGGTGCGGTCGCCTACTGCTGCCTGACCGGCGAGCCACCGTTCACCGGCGAGAACCCGCTCGAGGTCGCGATCAAGCATCTCAGCGACGAGCCACCCCCGCTTCCCGCCGAGGTGCCGGAGCCGGTCCGCGCCATCGTCGAACGGGCACTGGCCAAGGACCCGGGGGCCCGCTTCCCGGACGCGGCGGCGATGGCCGACGCGGCCAGCGCCGCGGCGAGCGGCGACTCGGCCGGCGCGACGATGCTGGCCGCCCCACCGGCCGTCGCGGCGACGACGGCGCTGGCCGGGGTCGGCGCGGCCGGGACACCGACCGCGGCCCGGCCCGCTGTCCGGTCGCACCGCCCGACCGAGTCGGCCGCGCCGGTCGGAACCGGACGGAAGCTACGCACCACGGCCGGCCTACTCGGCGCGGTACTGCTCGGGCTCGCCGGTCTAACCGCCGTGTTCGCGTTCCAGCCCGACGACGACCGGGGCGCGGGCACCGGCGGCGGCGCGCCCCCGCCGACCAGCGTCACCACCGGGCCCACGGACGACCAGGAGTCGCCCAGCAACGAGGACGCCGAGCCGACCCGGCCGATCCCGGCCGGTGTCACCGCGTCCACCGAACCGTCGATGGATCCCTCCGCGGACACTTCGCCGACCGACGAACCGAGCGCACCGGCAACGACGGAGCCGACGGACGCCCCCAGCGGCGGCCCCAGCGGCGGCCCCCCGACCGGGTCACCCACCGGCGGCGACGACGGTCCGACCCCGGATCCCACCCCGACCGACTCGCAGGGTGACGGCACGTCCTGACCACCAGGGACCCTGATACGGGCCGTGGACGCGGCGGGTCTCAAGCCAGTCCGATACCGCGCACCAGGACGAACGGCTCCGCCGCGTCGCAGCCCACCACCGTGCCCCAGTGCTCGGCGTGCACCCGCAGCGCCCGGTCGTTGCGGGGATGCGGCCAATCCCGCCACTCGGACCGGTAGCACCGGAAGGCGTCGAGCTTCCGCTCCACCGTCGCGGAGATGTCGACGAACCAGTTGGGCACCCACCATGTCTGCGGCGCCGGAGTCCACTCCGTGCTTGAGGTGGGGGCGAAGGTGAGCACCCGCCGCACCGGTTGCCCCGGCACCGGCCGGGTGGCGACCGCGACCGACGAGAACACCGTACGGTGATCGAGGTTGACGTCGGACTGCACACAATAGACGGTGTCCGGCCGGAACTCCGCGATCTGCCGTTCGACCACCCGGTTCACCTCGACGTGCGCCAGGGTGTCCAACCGCATGTCGGGCAGGTCCAGGTGCACGTAGTCGCTGACCCCCAGAATCGCCGCCGCCTTCACCGCCTCGTCCTGCTTCTGTCGCAGGATCTCCAGGTTTCCGGCGTACTGGGTGGACGAGCCATCGGTGACCACGCAGACGCGCACGGCGTCCCCGCGTCGCGTGTGCAGGGCAATCGTGCCGCCCATCCCGAGAACCTCGTCGTCGGGGTGGGCCGCCACCACCAGAATCCGCCTGTCACTCATCCCAGCACCGTCCCGGCCGGCAGCAGGTCCCGTAGCCCGTCCCCGGACACCGGTGACCCGCCGGCCAGGGCCGCCTCCACGACCAGGAGAGCCCCGTCCCCGCAGGCGACCGGAACGCCGTCCGGCCGGTGACTTAGCACCGTACCCGCCCGGAGGTGGCCACCGGCGTCGACGGAATCCGGACCGGGCCGGAGGGCACGCCCCCGCCACACGACCAGCTTGTGCTCCCCGAGCCAGGTGAACGCCCCCGGGTACGGTCGGGTGAGGGCACGCACCCAGGCGTCGAGGAAGGCGGCTCGCGTCTCCCAGTCGATGATTCCGTCGATGGCGGGGCAGCAGCGTGGGGTGCATGCCGAAGGTCCCCCCGGCCGGCACCGCGAGCAGGTCTTCCCGCACGAGTTGCGACCAGCCGATCACCCATACGCTGTCCGGTGCGAGCCGGCGGATCGCCGCCACGCAATCGGGATCGTTGACGTTCGTGGTCTGCACGAGTTCGGCGCCGAGCCGACTCGCCGTCTGGGTGAAGTCGCACATCCCGGAGATCTCCGGCCGGATCGGCCCGGGGAGCGTGACCACGCCCACCACCTTGGCCCCCGCCTCGGCGGCGGCGTCCAGGCAGGCACGGCCCATCCGGTCGAAGCTGATCCACACGACTCGACTCGACATCCGCTCTCCGTCCTATCGCTGTTGTCACCGCGTCCGCGGTCCAACTGGCGCATGCTAGAACCGGGTCGCGGGACACCTTGGGCACCACGCCGACGAGAGAACGAGTCGGATTAATGCGTGATCTGGTTCTATTTGGCGATTGGCATCGTCCGTGCCACCTTGATGCTTACTGACCCGATCAACCGGCTCGTCCACCTACGCTCCGCTCGGACATCAATCCTCCTGGTGGGAGCACACATGCGCGCGGACAAGGTTGTTGTCATCGGTCAGGGTTATGTCGGACTGCCGTTGGCCATTCGCGCCGTCGAGGCCGGCATGACCGTGGTGGGTATCGACCTCGACCCGGTCCGGGTCAAACGGCTGAGCGTCGGAGACTCCTATGTGGAGGACATCGCCGCGGAGCGCCTCGGTCGGGCGCTGGGCACCCGACGGTTCCAGCCGAGCACCGACTACGCCGACGCCGCCGGCTTCGACGTCTGCGTCATCAGCGTGCCGACACCCCTGCGAGACGGCACCCCCGACCTGAGTTACGTGCAGCGGGCCGGGGAGGCCATCGCCCCGCTCATCCGGCCCGGCTGCACGGTGATCCTCGAATCCACCACCTACCCGGGGACCACCGAGGAACTCCTACGGCCGCTGCTCGAAGCCGGCTCGGGACTGCAGACCCCCGGCGACTTCCACCTCGGCTACAGTCCGGAACGCATCGACCCGGGCAACTCGACCTGGCGCCTGGAGAACACCCCCAAGGTGGTGGCCGGAACGGACGCGGACGCGCTGGCCAACGTCCAGCGCTTCTACGACCGGATCGTGGAAACCACGGTGCCGGTCGGATCGACCCGAGTCGCCGAACTCACCAAACTGCTGGAGAACACCTTCCGCCAGGTCAACATCGCGCTGATCAACGAGATGGCGCTGTTCGCCCACGGACTCGGCGTCGACGTCTGGGAGGCGATCGACGCGGCGGCGACCAAGCCGTTCGGTTACCTGCCCTTCCGACCGGGCCCCGGCGTCGGCGGGCACTGCCTCCCCATCGATCCCTGCTACCTGTCCTGGCAGGTGAAGCGCACACTCGGCCGACAGTTCCGGTTCGTCGACCTGGCCAGCGACATCAACCACGCGATGCCCGAGCACGTGGTGCAGCGGCTCGTGCTGGGGCTCAACCACCGCGGCCGGTCCATCCGCGGCTCCCGGTTGATCCAGGTCGGGCTCGCGTACAAGAAGAACACCGGCGACCTGCGCGACTCCCCCGCCGTGGAGGTCGCGCAACGGCTCTGCCGGCTCGGCGCCCAGGTCCGGGTCGTCGAACCGTACGCCGACGCCCAGCACATCCCCGCCGGCGTGTCGCTTGTCGACCTCACCGAGCCGGAGGTACGGGCGGCAGACGGGGTACTGGTGGTCACCGACCATGACGAACTGGACTACCACCTGATCGAACGCGCCTCGACGTACGTGTTCGACACCCGCCGCCGCTGCACCGGCGACAACGTCGAACTGCTCTGAACCGCGTCGTCCCTCGCGACCGCCGGTGGCGCGGGACGACGACCCGGTCAGCGGCTGAGCGCCTCGACCACCGGCCGGCGCGCCGCCCGCTCGGCCGGCACCAGCGACGCGATCAGCCCGGCAACGACGATCACCGACGTCAGCAGCGCCACCTGCCCCCACGGCACCGTGACCGGAAACGATCCCCCGAGCCGGTTGAGCGCGCTGACCGTGCCGGCGGCGACGGCGGTGCCGAGCGCCAGCCCCAGCACCGTACCGGTCAGCGCGGTCAAGGCACCCTCGACGGCGAGCATCGCCCGCAACCGCCCCCGGGTCAGACCCACCGCTCGCAGCACCGCGTTCTCCCGGACCCGCTCGACCACCGACAGGGCCACCGTGTTCGCCACGCCCACCAGCGAGATGACGACCGCGAGTCCGATCAGGGCGGTGACGAAGGCCAGCACGGAGTCGACCGCACCGGTCATCATCTTCCGGTAGTCGGCCCGATCCAGATAGGTGACGGTCGGATGCGCCGTCAGCACCTCCCGCAGGCTTTCCCGCACCCGATCGACCGGCACCCCCTCCGCACCCCGCACCTGGGCGAGGTAACCCCGCCGGTCCGGAAACAGGGCGGAGAAGTCGCCGTCCGAGACGACGACCGTCTGGTCGGCCGCCGGTCCGCCGGCCGCGCCGCCGGGGTCGACGCCCCCGCTCACCGCCGTCACCACCGCCACGACCCGCAGGTCCCGGTCCGCCACCCGAACGGTGGAACCCACCCCGAGAGCACGCTCGGTGGCCAACCGCCGATGCACCGCCGCCGCACCCGGTCCCAGCCGGGACAGGTCGCCCTCCACCACCCGCAACGTCCGGGCCGACAACACCGGATCCGCCGACGTGACCCGCACTCCCGCCACCTCCGCGGTGCGCGGCTCGTGCACCGTCCGCACCTCCGGTCGGGCCCGCAGGTCCTCGACCACACCGCGGGGCAGTTCGGCCCCGACGGCGGTCACCACATGGTCGGCACCGATCCGGCGGTCGACATCGCGTTCGATGCCCGCCTTGACGCTGCCCGCACCGACCAGGAACGCCGACACCAGACCGATTCCGATCACCATCGACGTGGCCGTCGCCGCCACCCTGCGGGGATTGCCCGTCGCGTTGCGGGCCGCCAGGGACGCGATCCGGCCGACCAGCAGCCGAGCCGGCCCGCCGATCAACCACACCAGCGCCGGCACCAACGCCGGTCCGAACAGAACGATGCCGCCGAACGCGCTGACCCCGCCGAACGCGACAAGCACCAGGTTCCCCGCCATCCCGGCGAACACCAACGCGGCCGCACCGGCCACCACCGCCACCGCACCGGCCGCCAGCCGGAACCGACCAGCCGACCTGGCCTCCACCAACGCGGCATCGGTGAGCGCCGCCACCGGCGGCACCCGGGTCCCCCGCCACGCCGGCCGGGCCGCCGCGACCATGGTCATCAACGTCCCGACGCCGAGGCAGGTGAGCACGGTCGACGCCCGCACCGTCACGTCCACGGTCAGCGGAAGGTCCGTCGCCGCGAGGACCGGCCCCGACGCCGCGGCCAGCCCGGCACCGACAAGCACCCCCGCCGCCGACCCCAGCAGACCGATCACCCCGGACTCCACCAGCACCGACCGGAACGCCTGACCGCGACCGCCGCCGACCGCCCGCAGCAGAGCGATCCGGCGGGCCCGCTGGGCCAGCACGATCGTGAAGGTGTTCGCGATGACGAACGCGGCCACCAACAGCGACACCGCCGCGAACGACAACAGCACCAGATTGAACTGCGTGACGTCCCGCACGGCCGCCCGCAACTCACCGTCGCGCACCTCGGCGCGGTCCCGCACCTGGTACGCCGACCCGAGCGCGACACCGATCCGGCCCGCCAACGCCGCCGGCGCGATCCCCGGCTCGGCGGCCACCACAATGCGCCCGTACCCGTCCCCGCCAGCGACCCGGAGCGCGTCATCGACGGTCAACCCGACGAACACGCCCCGGTCCCGCCGGGTCCCGGTGACGTCCACGGTGCCCACCAGCGTGTACGGGTCGGCGGTCGCACCGGCACCACCGACCCGCACCGGCCCGCCGAGCCGGAACCCCTCCTCCCGTGCGGTACGGGTGTCCAGCACCAGTTCCCCCGGTGCCGCCGGCAACCGTCCCGACCGCACGTCGTACGACTGGAGCGCCGGGTCGTCCGGGACGCTGGCCAGCACGGTCCAGCCCGGCACCCGGGCGCCATCGGCGCCCAGCACTCCAGCGGTGTCCACCACCTCACCGGTGACCGCCCGGACCCCGGCGACCGCCCGCACCTGGTCAATCAGGCGCGGCTCCATCGTCGAGCCGTCGACCGCGGCCACCGCGACGTCGGTGTGCCGGTCGAACGCGCCGGCCCGGTCGGTCGCCGCGGTGCGCATGCCGTCGGTGAGGATCAGCGTCCCGGCGAGGAACGCGACACCGAGCACCACGGCCAGCGCCGAGAGGACGAGCCTCGTCCCGTCCTGCCGGAGCGCGCGCAACGTCACAATGATCATGCGGCAACGCTAGATCCGCCGCCGGTCGGAGTCGTCCTCCCCGATGGCCGTCGGTCCGTGCGCCCAGGGTCGGACCTCAGCCGAAACCCGTACACCTCAAGTCGCACCCCGCCCCTCCCCCGCGCCCCTCCCCCTCC